>DAOWLV010000071.1 GCA_030643455.1 Candidatus Krumholzibacteriia bacterium
CCGGTTCAAACCCGGCGGCCAGGACTGGGAAAGGGTCACCACGGGGCTGGAGGTCACCAGCCAGTTCGCCCTGGCCCGGAACGCCACCGTGGCGGTGACCCGGGGTTCGAGTTCGACTGTTCCAAACCGCCTCTACACCGTTGATCTGGCCAGGAACAAGGCTCGCCTGTTGCTGGATCCCGGGGCCGGCCAGTACGAGGACATCGTCTTCGGCAAGGTCGAAAACTGGGTGGCCGAATTGCCTGACGGCATGAAGCTGGACGGCTTCGTCTACTATCCGCCCGACTTTGATCCCGCCCTCAAGTACCCCGTGATCGTCTACTACTACGGGGGCACAAGTCCCATCACCCGTGATTTCGGCGGCCGCTACCCCAAGAACATCTGGGCCGGGCAGGGTTACGTGGTCTACGTACCCAATCCCAGCGGAGCCACGGGTTACGGCCAGGAATACGCGGCCCGCCATGTCAACGACTGGGGCATCATGACTGCGGGGGAGATCATCGATGGCACAAAAGCCTTCCTGGCCGCCCACGATTTCGCCGATCCTGAACGGGTCGGCTGCATGGGCGCTTCGTACGGCGGTTTCCTGACGGAATACATCGTCACCCGGACGGACATCTTCGCCGCCGCGGTCAGCCACGCGGGCATCTCGGACATCTCCAGCTACTGGGGCGAAGGAATGTGGGGTTACGCCTACGGTGCCCGGGCCCTGGCGAATTCGTTCCCCTGGAAGGACCGCGAACTGTTCATCGAGCAGAGCCCGCTCTTCCACGCCGACAAGATCACCACACCGCTGCTTCTGGTGCACGGCGACAGCGACATCAACGTGCCCAAGGGCGAAAGCGATCAGCTGTTCACCGCGCTGAAAATTCTCGGCAAGGAGGTCGAGTACGTACAGATTCAGGGGCAGGACCATCACATCCTGGATCACGAGCAGCGTATCGTCTGGAACGACACGATCCTGGCATTTTTGGCCAAGTACCTCAAGGATCGGCCTGCCTGGTGGGACGAGATGTATCCCGCTCCGAAGGACTATCGGTAGAGGATTGGCCGGCACCACCGGCTTGGAAGTTGAACAAGGGCTCCAATGGGGCCCTCTTTTATTGGCGGTGGCTTCTGATTATTAATTCATTTGTTATCAAGAGGTTGTTTTCAGCGTGTTAGAATTTCAGATATTCGTTAACTGGGTGCTTGACAACATATATATTGTCACAGAACGCCCCCCGGGGGGTGTTTTTCGCTGGGATATGAATTATCCATGCGTAGAAACCCGCCGGCGGGTTTTCCTGCTTTGATATCCAATATCCCAACACATCGTGATGCCAAGCCTCCGGTACACGAAGGGTCGTTGGCCAAGATACGGACACCTGACTCCATTTGAAATTGGGATTCCCCTCTTCTCACCAGACCCCAAACAGGACTGCTCAACCACTACTCCCAAAAAACCAAACAATCAGTTGCTGTTGCCTTCCCAGCCGGAATGTTCCGAATCGAACCCTTCGCGCATCAAGACCAGCACCGCGCTGTTGGGCACGATGAGGTAACTCTTCTTCTCAATAGTTACGTGTTTTTCAGTTTTCCATTTGATTGAATTTCAACGAGATATTCTAACTACGGTTTCCCTCCCAACCCATGGGCTCGGCATCGAATCCCTCTACCACCAACACCACTCATTTTTCCCCGTCCCTCAAACGATGTGGTACAATCAAACCAACCCCTGATCCCGACCTATATGATCGGAGTCTCCCATGCCACGAAATATCCTCGTACTCTCTCTCGCATTCGCCATGATACTTACCATCCCCTGTACTGCTGGCGAGATCATAACCCTGCCCCTGACACTGCCCCAAATCCCTCTCTATTTGGGAGCAGAGGAATTACTCACCTTCGATGCCGGCCAACCACTAACCGACATCATCGACGCACGGTTGCACGTGACCGGTAGCTACGTTACCTATAGAATCTACTGCTGGCAATTCGGCGGTTTTGGTGGGGGCTCTGCAGGTCCGCTGGATCCCGGCCTTTACATCGGGTTTCAGGAGGCAGAGACCACCCTCTTCCTGACCCGCCACGTGTTCGAACGTTCGGAGGAAACGCAAGCCTTTGATCTGGAACTGGGATTCGATGGCGGTGAGACGCCTGACTGGTCCTTCCTTGCCAGTGGCGCAGGTGGAGTCCTCCTCAAAGGGCTGGAATGCCCTCCCCCCCCGGCCTATCCCATGATATGTTCCTGCGGCCCCTCGGCCGAGGTTACCGAGGCCTTCATCGTGATCGAAATGGATTCGAATGTTCCGACCGAGAAGAGCAGTTGGGGATCGATCAAGGCCATATACCGCTAGTTGCTGTTGCCTTCCCAGCCGGAATGTTCCGAATCGAACCCTTCGCGCATCAAGACCAGCACCGCGCTGTTGGGCACAATGAGATAACTCTTCTTCTCGAATGTGATTTCCACCGCGGCCTTGTGCAGGAACAGGGCGTAGTCACCCTCCTGGGCCTGCAGGGGCATGAATCGGGGCTGAGGCTCGCTCCGGCCCTCATTGTCCCCCCAGTGGTCGTCCATCATGTCCATGGGATTGATGACCGGCACGCCCGGTCCCACGGAAACGACCCAGCCCCCGCGAGCCTGCCTCGCCGCCACGGCGGTTGGCGGCAAAAAAAGGCCGGCGTTGGTGCGCTCTTCACCCTCCTCGGGTCGGATGAGCAACCGGTCGCCGACGACGATGAGCTGTTTCTTCAAGCGAGGCATGGGACCTTCCTATCGCCAGGGTGGTTTCAATAATCCAGGGTAATATCACGACGCTCTTCGGGCAAAGTTCCCGTACCCACCAGTTCGTCGGCGATTTCCGCCAGGGTTCGGCCGTCAACCGGGTGAACCAGGTCAGGCGCCAGGTCGGCCAGGGGCAGAGCCACGTGAAGAAAGCGCAGGATATCGGGATCGGGCACCGCTCGCCCCAGGATGGCGCCCACGGTGTCGCCCCAAAGGGCGATGTCCACGTCGATGGGACGAGACAGCCAGGGTTTACCCGGCAGATGAACCCGGCCCAGGGCTTCTTCCACGTCGAATCTCAGTCGCTTCTTCAGTTCCTCCGGGGTCAGCTCCGTCAACAGCAGCACTGCCCCGTTGAAGAATTTGCCCGCACCTTCCTCCAGACCCACCGGTTCGGTCTCGTAGATCGGGGAAACGGCAGCGATTTCCCCCAGCTCAGCGAGCTTTTTCACGGCCAGGGGGTAACACCGCTCCTGGTTCATGTTGGATCCGAGGGTCAGGTAGACACTTTGCTTCATTTAGTGAAGTCTTTTCGGTTCCGGGTGATGGTCACCCCAACGGACCGGGCGAACCGCAGGGCGCCCGGTTTTTCCACCGATACCGTAACTTCTTCCACAGGATGCTCTTCAAGAACAAGATGTGCGATTTCGGTGGCCAGTTTTTCCACCGTGAAATAGGACGAGGCCTCCACCATCCGGATGATCGATTTGCTGACCGAGCGGTAATTGCAGGCCCCCTCGATGTCATCGCTGGCCGCCGCGGCCCTGACATCGGTCACCAGGGCGAGATTGACCAGGATATCCTGCCTCTTGCGCCGCTCATTCTCGTTCAGTCCCACGATTCCCCGGACCAAAAGGTCCTTGATTTCGATTCTGTCCTGATTCATGTCAAGTGCCGCCCCCCATCCACAAAGACCGTCTGACCTGTAACGCCATCATTTCCAAGGAGAAACACCATCGCGCTACTTACTTCATCCAATGAAGGAAACTTGCGAGAAGGAATCTGTTCCCTCAGGGTGTGCTCGTAGTCGGTGGGCGCCTCTTCCGGAGCCAGAACCGCACCCAGGGCCAGTTCGTTGACCCGGATACCGGGCGCCAAAGCCAGCGCCAGGCTGCGGGTCAGGCCATGCAACCCCACCTTGCTGATGGTGTAGGCGAAATGATCGGAACCGGTCTTTGTCGCCCTGAAGTCATTGAGATTTATGATGTTACCTGTGATTCCGGACGGAACCTGCCCGGCGAAGGCCTGCGACAGCAGGAACGGGGCGCGCAGATTGACCGCCTGGTTCAGGTCCCACTCCTTCAACGTGGTGGTCAAAGGACTGCCCGGGCCAAAAACCGAAGCATTGTTGACCAGGATATCCAGCGGTTGGCCGGCCGCAGTTGTGGCCTGGGCCACCAGTTGGACCGTCATGTCCGGCTGGGCCAGGTCGCATTTCACCTTGAAGGCTTTTCCTCCAAAGGCTTCCAGCTCGAGAACGGTCGCGGTGGCCGCGGCTTCGGACGTCAGGTAATGCACCACCACCGTGGCGCCTTGCTGGGCCAGGGCCAGGCACAGGGCACGGCCGATCCGGCGGGCCCCGCCCGTGACCAGAGCTGCGGTCCCGGCCAGAAATCCCCGTTCGCCCAGGCGTTCAGGGCTGGGTTCCACGATCTGATCGATGGTCATGTCACCTGTTTCTGTCATTGTTTGAAAACCACCACGATGGCGCCGGATCCGCCCCAACGCGACGGCGCCTCTCTCCAAGATGATACCAGTGCGGGGTTCCGATCGCACCAATCCCGGACTTCGGGGCCCAGAATGGAAATCCCTCCTGCCGACCCCTGTCCTTTGCCGTGAATCACCAGAACCTCATGCCGACCCTGTCCTGCAAAGGCCCGCAACTGGGTCTCCAGTCGCCTGAGTGCTTCATCGATTGTCAGTTTTCGGAGGTGAATCGAGGGTGGAGCATCGTCCCGCACCGGTTTTTTTTCATCGGGCCACTGTTCTTCGGCCTCATACCGGATGGACCGCCGCTTACCCCGGCGCGGGCTGCCTCCGGGACCCTGTGGATTGGTTTTGCCTTTTTTCCGGCCCATCGCTCCCATTTCGAGTCAGGGTTTCAATCTCACGACAGTCGCTCCCCAGGATCCTCTATCTGACGGATGGGCATAGGATTCCACCGCTGGATGCTTCTCCAGTATACTGTATACAATTGACCTGAGAACCCCGATCCCCTTGCCGTGGATGATCCGCAGATCCAGAATCTGCGCCTCCAGACACTCGTCGATATAGTCGCGGACCAGATCCTTCACCTGGTCCGGAGGGAACATGTGCAGATCAAGCACCCCGTCGATCTCCATGGGGACCGCATCCGGTTCTTCCTGTCCATCGTCACCATTCAGATCGGTCACGTGTTCACCTTTCGGTTCGACAGGAATGATAGCCCTGTTTCGGGGGATGTTCACTCATGGAATTGGAATTCGTGGGGGAAGGCAATCTCTGGGAGAGTCCCAGTATCCCGTTGTTTGTTTTAAAAAGGAACATGAATCAATACAATTATTTGTTAAATATAGAGATACATGAAAGCGACCCGCCGGCGGGTTCTTCAGGACCGAAGGCCCCCCGGGGGGACCTTCGCCACCGCTCGCGCCGACCTCAACAGGATCATGATCCTTCGCGTGATCCCGATACCCATCATGCCCAGAAACGCCACCCCCGCGGCGGCAGCCACCCATTTTGCGGCCTCCGAATCCACGGGAACCCCGAGGCGGTGGGCCAGGGCCAGAAGCAGCCCGATCATCCTCAAGGGGAAATAGACGCCGACCACCACCAGAAAGGCGGCGTTGGTGATTTGATATCCGATCAGGAATACCCGGAGTCGCTTCGATATCGGTTTTGACGGGGGCCGGTCCAGGTCCTCCAGACCCAACAGGTCGCAAAGCAACCAGTAGCCGTCTGACCGGATGAAGGGAAACAGGCTCCAGGAAATCGCCAGCAGCGCCGACGATCCAGCCAGAGTCATGGCCGGCCCGAATTCATTCGAGACTGCCAGCGCCATGAACACTCCGCCCAGGCCCAGCTGGAAAATCGTTCCCGAGACATCCACCCGGATCCGGCCTTCCTTCTCCAGGGCGCCCACGGCAGTGACGTCGGCGAACAGAACCGGGATCACGAACAGGACTCCGGCCCCGATTCCCCCCGGGGGGTATCCGGATCTCGCCAAGGCGGCAGCGTGTCCCAGTTCATGCCAGACGGCCGTCAGCAGGAACAGACCGAGTCCGGCGGCCGCGGTTCCGAGGTCCAGGGAGAACCCGACCTGGCCGGAGGCGACCCCGCCAACGGCGAACAAATACCCAGCAGCCAGATACCCCGCACCGCCCAGCAATCCCATGACAGCCAGGCCCCGGTTTCCGGCCAGGACTTTCAAAACCCCGGCGATTCTTTTCACCACCGAAGCCGGAACCAGGGGAACCCGGAACCGGATGGACCGACCCGCCTGCCGCCATCGTGCCCGCCCCTTCATTTCGGCAAATCCGGGGGTCAGGGCCCGGCTCAACTCGCACACCCAGGTTTCGATTTCAGAGGTGGAAATGTCATCCGCATATCCGGCCTGGGCATTTGCCAGACAGGTGCGAAGCTCCCGGCATCCCGGAACACGGCCCGCGAGCGGCCTCAAGGCCTGGCCCAGCCGGGGCGGCACCGCGTACTGGATGTTCCCCGCCTTGACCAGCCAGGGCCCGGTGGGATGGGCGATGACTTCCAGAGGCGGCGCCACCTTCAGCCACCCAATCGGGCCATGCCCAGCAGACAGAGCCTTAGACCATGGAACCGGACCCACGCCTCGCCGTGATGCGCGTTCAATTCCGCCAGTGTGGGATGATTGCGTCGCAGGGGTTCGAGATCTTCATCACGCAGACCGGCCGCCGAATAAAACCGGTCCTCCGAAAGGTCGGCCAGCACGTCGCCCGGCCAGACCTCCACTTCTTTTTCAAGGATCAGCCGCACCGTTTCCGGCGACTTTTCCAGACAAACCGAATAGGCCTGCCGGTAATCCTCCCTCAACCCCGTGGGCACCCGGATATCGTCCAACCGGATGGAACCGAAACACGAACTGGACTCCCGCAACATGGCCCAGTACTGCCACTGTTCGGGCCTCGCCATTATCCGGCCGAAACACCAGTCGAAAAGGGCGCGGGTCACCAGGTCGGGGCGGTCCTGGCGGCTCCAGGTCAGAGTGGGATCCCGACGCCAGATCAGATCCCCTTGGTCGGTCCAGTGCAGGGAGACCCGGTGGACGGGGCAACCGAGCCGGCAGACCAGCCTGGCCAGGCCCGTACGAACCCTGATCTCACGCCCGGGCAGATCATATTTCAGGCCACGATTGCGTGTCTCTTCCATGCCCTGGTCGCCGCTGTTGCCGTCGAGATAGATCAATACCGGTCTTTTGGACCTGATCGCCTTGATCAACTTGCGGACGAAACCCTTTTCTCCCACGGGAATCCACTGGATCCTGGTGCGATGGCCCAGGTGCTTGACAAATGCCTCGGTGCCCGGCTGGAAGGACTTCATGGCCCGGCTGTTGAGCAGGATCGCCGGTTCCAGGCCCGCTGCCAGAAAGGGTTCGGCCAGGAGTTGGTATGGACCCAGGTGCATGGACACGGTCACTCCGCTTGCCAGCTCCGGGTTCTGCTTGAGAAAGCGGTGGCCCGGGGCCAGGATGTCCCGGTCCCCGGTCCACAGACCGGCAAGAGCCTCCCGCTCTCTTGCCAGTACCAGTTCCTGCCGCCGCTTGATCTCCAGCAGATCCTCGCGACTGGCGTCGGGCTGCAGGGCCCGCAGATTCCACAGTTCCCAGGTGATGTCGGCCTCGCTCCACTTCACGCCGGGAATGTCGGGACTGTCGCCGGCCCGCCGGCCGGGTCCGGAACTCCGCGGAGTTCCGGACCGCGACGGGCGGCTTTCATCCGGAGATTTCACTACCAGAAACCACCGGGATGCGTGGGACCGGTATCGATGTTGGGATAGGGCAGGACCCCGTCCGGGCCGAAGGGGTCCGGGATCTTGCAGGTGCAGCAGATGCTGGGCGGCTCCTGATCCGTTCCCATGGTCCCGGTGTCGGTCAACAGCGGACTGATTTCCATCCGTTCCTCCAGTTCCCTGATGCCCAGTCGCGCCAGACTGGCGGTGAGTTCGGCCTGGTCGATGTGCGGATTCGTGTTCGGTTTCATCCTGATTCCTCCTGTCGGGGGGCGTCCTTGCCTCGTGAACAGCCGGACCCATTGCAACGAAGGTTCCGAATCTCGAAAAGTGGTTATTTTATTGATTTACAATGTGTTACTGAATTCAGCCAAATGACCGAACCAGAAGAAACGGCTCCGCCCAGGGACAGGCGGAGCCGAAATGTCAGACTGCGGGGACACCACCTTCAGGCGGTCAGGATCTCCACCTTGTAGCCGGTGTACTTGCGCAGGTTGATCACGCCACCCTCAAAGATCAGATACTGGCCCTTGATGCCCTGCAACACCCCACCAGCCTCGGGTTCCTTGTCCAGGTTGAAACTCTTGACCTTCTGGGGCCAGACCCGCACCGGGTACTCGAACCGGTGTTCCGTTCTTTCGGTCTCCGGCAGGATGCCTTCCACGCCCCAGTCCTCCAGGCGGTCCACCACCCTTTCCACCGCGGCGGCCAGATCGAATCCTTCGGGATTGCCCTTGAGCATGCGGGTCCAGTGGGTCTTGTCGGCAAAACCCTCGTCACTGAGGCGCTTCTCCACCAGCCCGACGGTGCGCCTGTCCGCCATTCGGGCCACGGGAATCGCCGCGACGGCCCCTTGGTCGATCCAACGCGAAGGCACATTGGGCTCTCGCGTGATACCCACCTTCACCCCGCTGGTCAACGAGCAGTACAGGATGTGCGGCTGGAAACACTGGGTTTGGGCAAAATTTTCATCGCGACAGGGATTATCGGTCTGGCCGTGATGGCACATCTCGGGCTTGATGATGCAGATGTCCGCCTCGGCCCGCGACATCGAGCAGGGAAAGCAGTAACCCTGGCTGAAGGTCTTTTTCGTTTTGCGTCCGCAGGCGATGCAGTTGATGTCCCCGGAGAAACGGATCACCAGTTCCTTGTCCAGATGATCGTTCACCAGGTGATCGGCCACCCGGTTCTCCTTTTCCCACCAGCCGTCGGTGAAGTAGTACTCCACCGGGGTGGAGGATTCCACGCGCATTTTTTTCAGGGTGCCGGTCCAGACGGTTTGCATCGCTCGATCCTTGCGGGTTGCGGAAATTATTCCAGCAGGGAATTTCATTACAGACCCACTGTAGACTTATGAACCAAATGGAGCCAGGCCAATTGCGTCTCTTTTGTGGAAAACTTAATTGATGACAACATTTTACCGATGAAGATATATTTCCCGAAGATCACGCTCGCAAAATTAAATTTAATTAGGGGGAAAATTTTATGAAGATCAGGGTTCTGCTTATCACAACGGCCTTGTTTCTACTGGTGGCTCCTTTGACCGCCTCGGCTTTTGATGGTGAACGAAAGGGGTTCATGCTGAACCTCGGGGCAGGATTCGGCCAAACATTTTCCTCCGGCGGATCGAATAACACGACTGGATTCGTTACGGACTTCAAGATCGGGGGTGGCCCCAGCAACAAGGTCCAGGTCTACTACACAAACCGCGTCCTGTGGTACAGCTACGACTTTACCTCAACGACCTTGGCCAAAGGCATGTCCGCAATGGGAGTCAGCTACTTTCTGAAGCCGCATTCCCCGTCTTTATTTTTCTCAGGAGCACTTGGCCTTGCTGCGATCAACAGCAGCTCTGGCAGATCCTCGGATCCGGGATTTGGATTCACGTTGGGAATAGGACTCGAGTTTGCTCGTCATTTCATCTGGGAAATAACAGTCATGAACGCAAGTAACAACATTGGATCGAATTTAATGGTCTCGATCAGCTGGCTGGCCTATTGAGCCAAAGATCTCTCCGGGCTTCGTACTGTTAGGGAATGACAGGATCCTGCGGCAGGGCTATGCTGGTCCCGCTTAACACACCCAACCCGGAGAACGGATGCTCAACAGGATCTGGACCTTCTTCTTCATCGGAGGATTCGCCGCCGCGATCGTCCGCGCCTTCATGGGCCACACCGAGGTCTGGCGCGACATCGTCGGCTCGACCTTCGACATGGCCGAAACCGCTTTCAAGATCGCCCTGGGTCTGACCGGCGTGATGTGCCTGTGGCTGGGCATCATGCGCATCGGCGAAAAGGGCGGAGCGGTGGAATTCCTCGCCAGGATCTTTGGCCCCCTGTTGCACAAGCTTTTCCCCGGCATTCCCAAGGGCCATCCCGCCAGCGGCAGCATCGTCATGAACATGGCCGCC
>DAOWLV010000353.1 GCA_030643455.1 Candidatus Krumholzibacteriia bacterium
GGCGGCAAGGTCATCAAGAGGATCCAGGAGGAAACCGGCGCCACCATCGAGGTGGATGATGAAGGAATGGTCTTCATCTCCAGTACCGACCAGGCCAGCGGCGCGGCCGCCATGGAATTCGTGGTTGGTCTGATGGCCGAGCCTGAGATCGACAAGGTCTACGACGGTGTCGTCAAGACCGTCGTCGATTTCGGCGCCTTCGTCGAGTATCTGCCTGGCAAGGACGGGCTGCTGCACATTTCCGAACTGGAACACTTCCGGGTCGGCAACGTGGAAGACGTCCTTCAGGTGGGCGACAAGGTCCAGGTCAAGCTGGTCGAGATCGACAGCCGGACCGGCAAGGTCAGGTTGAGCCGAAAGGCCCTGCTGCCCAGGCCCGAAGGCATGGAAGACTCCCCGCGGGACGATTATCGCGGTGGCAGCGGTGGCGGTCGCGGTGGTCGCGGCGGTCCACGCGGCCGGCGCTAGGTCGATCAGGTATGAACCTCGATCCCTACAGGAACGAGACTCCGCCTCGCCGGGAAAATCTTCCCGGCGGGGCTGTTCTGCTTTCCGTGCCCATGCGCACCGCCCATGCGGTGACTCTCGGTGTCTGGCTGCGCACCGGCAGCCAGGACGAACCTTCCGGCCTGGGCGGGGTGTCCCATTTCCTGGAGCACATCGTCTTCAAGGGCACGCGGAAACGCTCCGCCCTGGAGGTGGCCGAAACATTCGACCGGATCGGCGCCGCGGTGGACGCCTTCACCACCAAGGACATGGTGGCCTTCACCATCAAGGTCCTGCCGGAATATTTTGCCGAGGCCGTGGCCCTGCTGTCGGAGATGCTGTTCGAACCGGAGCTGGATCCCAGGCTGGTCAAACTCGAGCAGGACGTGGTCTGCGAGGAAATCCAGGAAGCCCTCGACACTCCCGAAGACCGGCTCCACGATGCCTTTGCCGGCCAGCTCTACGGCAGCCACGCCCGCGGTCGGCCCATCCTTGGTTCGCCAGGCGTGGTGCGCACCTTCAGCCCCGATCTTCTTCGCCGCCAGCACCAGCGTCTGTTCTCGCCGGCGAACCTGATCATTTCCATGGCCGGCAACATCCTGGCCGGTTTCCATGAGGTGGTGGCCGAAACCTTTGCCCGGACGGGGCTGGCCGATCCCGCCGGCCCGGGTTTCGTTGACGAAGAAACCACTTCCCACGCAGCGGCCTCCATCGACCTGGATCTGGACGAGGCGGATCCCTTCCGACTGGACCTGACCAGTCCCATCATCCAGACCTATTTCGAGATCGGCAACCTGGGCATCCCCTTTCACCACGAGGACCGGGTGCCGGTGTTCCTGCTCACCAATATTCTGGGTGGGGGCATGAGCAGCCGCATATTCCAGGCGGTCAGGGAGAGGGAAGGACTGGCTTACACGGTCTACAACTACGCCGACATGGGACGGGACATAGGGCTGGTCAGCTGCGCCGGGTCCTGTTCACCGGACAAGCTGGAGAGGCTCGAGGACGTCATCAGGATGGAATACTATCGGTTGATCAGCGAAGGCGTGATGACAACCGAGCTGGACAGCAACCGGGCACAGATCAAGTCCCAGCTGATCTTCTCCCTCGAAGGCATGGTCAATCAGATGTTTCGGGCTGCCCGGAACGAAATCCTCTACGGGCGCTTTCTGCCCGTTTCCGAACTGGTGGACCAGATCGACAGCGTGGAGGTCGAGGACATCGTCCGGTGCGCGGAGACCTACTTCAATCCCGAATCGCTTCTGGTGGCCGTGCATGGCCCCGAGGGTTTCAGTCCCAGTCCAGATTTGAATCCTTCAACAAATCCATGACCCGCCCGATCCGGGCGTCGTCGATGACCAGTGAAGTCCGCACGTAGCCTCGGCCGTGGACACCAAAGCCGCTGCCGGGCGAAAGCAACACGCCGGATTTTTCGAAAACCTCGGTGATGAAAGCAAAGTCGTCGTTGCCCCAGGCAGCCGGGATGCGGGCCCAGATGTACATGGTGGCCGGGGGCGAAGGTACGTTCCAGCCCAGTTCGCGATACCCGGCGACCATCAGGTCGCGCCGGTGCTGGTACAGGGTCCGGTTATCGGCGCAGATCTGCTGGCTGCCGGTCAACGCTTCGACAGCAGCCATCTGGATACCCCCGAAAACTGAAAAATCCACGTTGCTCTTGAGGCGGCCCAGGTTGGCGATGACCTCCGGTCCACCCACGGCGAACCCGACTCGCCATCCGGCCATGTTGTGGCTCTTGCTCAGGCTCTGGAATTCCACAGCAACTTCCCGGGCGCCGGGGACCTGGAACACGCTGGCTGGCGGGGCGTCGGAACTGAAGCCCAGTTCGCTGTATGCAATGTCGCTGACCAGCAGAATCCGGTGGTCGCGGCACCAGGCAACAGCTTTCTCGAGGAAGGCCAGGTCACAGACCCCGCCGGTGGGGTTGTGGGGGTAGTTGAGGATCAGCATGCGGGCCCGGTCAGCTACGTCGTCCGCAATCGTATCCAGATCCAGGACGAAGTCCCGGTCCTCGGTCAGGGCAGGTTCGAATATCTCGGCCTCGCACAACCGTGCCGCGCCGAAGTAGGCCGGGTAGCAGGGACTGGGAATGATGACCGTGTCGCCGGCGTTCAGGTAGGCCCGCATCAGGTTGGCCAATCCTTCCTTGGATCCGATCAGGGGCAGGATTTCGGATTCGGGATCCCAGCTGACGTTGAACCGGCCCTGGTACCAGGCGGCGATAGCTTCCCGCAACTGGAGTAATCCCTTGAAAGTGCCGTAGCTGTGGCAATTCCAGGAATCGTCATGGAGAGTCCTGTTCAGTGCGGCGATGATGTTGTCCGGGGCCCGCCCGTCGGGATTGCCGACTCCCAGGTCGATGACCTCGCGCCCGGCCGCCAGCGCCTCCTCCTTCATGCGAAAGACGGTTGCAAAAACGTAAGCCGGCAGGTTGGCGACCCGGTCGGCGCATGGGATGAGAAATTCCGATCCGCTCATGATTTCCTCGTTCCGGTCTGATGCGACGGCCTTGCATACGGGTGCCGGCATGGTATTGTCTGGGGCTGGAAAACGAGGAATATATACGGGGGAATCGAGCGCGGGTAAAGAGAAATAAGGGGCGTGATCCGGTGGGGATCAGGAACCGAAGGTAAACTTGTCCTGCTTGCGGTTGAGGGTGTACTGCCAGCCGAGATCATCGACGGTGATCAGGACCGAAGGCGTAAGCTGGCCGCTGCGAACCATTTCGCCCAGGCTAGCGGGCCATTCGCCCTTGTGGTACCGGTAGAGGCGGGCGGCGGTAACCACTTCCGACCTGATCTGGGCCTGGCGCAGCGCTTCCCCCGGATTCGGACCCGCTGCAGGACTTGCTGTCCAGCGCAGCCACCCCAGGGAGCCGAGGACCAGTACCGCGATAATCGTGAGCGGCAGGGAGCGCAACCCCGACTTCAACTTCAATTTCAGACGGCTGCCCGGATTGTTGGACTCCTCCTCCTCGGAGCCGGGTTCGATCAGTTCGAGGACGTTTTCCTCGCACCAGGTTTTCAGAAGGTTCCGGGCGACGAAACTTTCGGTTTTTCCCTGACGGATGATTCGACCCAGGGGCAGGCCGGCAAGCGCCATCTCCAGGATTCGCTGGGAGGTCTCTGTCAACTCATCGGAATCCACCACCTGGCCGCCCTTCTGAATCTGGATCTTCAGGCCGGCCAGCCCCTGCGTCGGAAGCGGGAAGCTGGTCGCCTGTTGCCACTGAGCCGGCCCGATCTCGCTCCCGAAC
>DAOWLV010000461.1 GCA_030643455.1 Candidatus Krumholzibacteriia bacterium
GCCCGCAACCTGCGCGAGATGGCCGACATGCCCGTGCCCATCATCTGCATCGTCACCGGCGAGGGGGGCAGTGGCGGCGCCCTGGCCCTGGGCGTCGGCGACCGCATCTTCATGCTGGAGAACTCGATCTATTCCGTCATCAGCCCCGAGGGTTGTGCCGCCATCCTCTGGCGCGACGGCTCCAAAAGCAAGGAAGCGGCCAAGAACATGAAACTGACCGCCAAGGACGCCCAGAATCTGGGGGTCCTGGATCTCATCATCGACGAGCCGGTGGGCGGCGCCCACCGGGATCACGAGGGCATGAGCCTGGAGATCAAGCGGGTTCTTCAGGATACCCTGGCCGAACTCGAGGAAATTCCCGTTGATGAGCTGCTGGACCAGAGGCTCCAGAAGTTTCTGGATATCGGCATTTTCGAGGAAGCCGGCAAAAGTTGATCCAGGATGGTTTGCAGGGGTTTGCCCAGGATTGTCCCGGTGGGGTTGACTGACAGACCGAAATGTTGTATTATCCTGATGCCAACCTCTTCGAAAACCCGATATTCTCACCTGGCCGGCCCGCCTTTTCTGGCGATGGGTTCCGGTATTTCTTTGCCTTGCAGCGAAGGTATGCTTACATCCTTTCCCGGACGTATTGATGATGCGCCCGGAAGTTTCGTATGCTGGTAACCCCCTCAGGAGGCGGTTGATGCTCGACCCGAAATTACTCGAGATTCTGGCTTGTCCGGTCTGTCGCAACCCGGTGGATCCCAACGATGACCACACCTGGCTCTACTGCCGGTCCTGCTCCGTCCGGTACCGGGTGGATGGCGACATTCCCATCATGCTTCCCGACGAGGCCGAAAAAGTGGCTTCGACCGACCAGGACCAGGAGTAGGGCTTCATGTGCCTGTTCACTCATTTTGCCGCGGGCGCCCTTGCGGGCGGTGTCACGGGAAACGTCTGGCTGGGGGCGGCCGCCGGTGTGGCTTCCCATGCCGTGCTCGACGTCATTCCCCATTACGACCATCCCGACTGGCGGCTTGAATTGGCGGGCGGCCTGGTGGGCCTGGTGTTGTTGTTGCTGATGCCTTTTTCAAGCTGGCCGGCCGTGGTCGGTGGAGTGTTCGGCATGGTCCCGGATCTCGAAAATCTTTTCCAGAAACTGGGCTGGCTACGCCGGGATCAATTCCTCTTTCCCACCCACACTGGCCTGCTGAAGCACGGACGGGAATTGGGTCCGAAGACTCTGGTCTGGCAGGCGGCGATCTTTGTCGGATGTTTTGTCCTGCTCGGGGTTGTGTCACCGGGTACGGTCCAGGCGGCAGATGGGATTAACCAGGTTGCCGAGATGGAGAAACCTCGTGTCCGGCTCCTTTCATCGAGCGTCGAACGCTCCGTGGTCCGGATCGATTTTCCCGTCCTGGTCCATCCCACGGACTGGCATGGCCTGGCCGACGAGGATGTACATTGGGCCTTGTCGCATCGGGTTGAAGACGAATATTCGGACCAGCAACGAATACTGCCACCCGGATTGAATCTGACTCTTGCAGTTCCGACCCGTCATTCCGTTGTTGCTCGAGCCATTGACATCTCCTGGTGGCGTGACCCCGGGGAAACCATTGCCGAAGGTGACCTGGTGGAAATAGGAACCCCGGGTGTGCACCGGTCGGTTCCCATTGTCGGGGCCATGGTTCCCCTGGGCGTCAAAGGTGGCATCCTGGCCGGAGTGACCGTGGAGATCCTGCACCCTGCCAGTGGCGCCGAACGCCGGCACCTGGATCTGGCACGCGGATTCGCTGCCAGCGGCAAGACGGATCCATGGCAGATAGTCATACCCGCCGGTATCCTCAATCCGGACCTGTACCTGGCCCTGGCCCGGGGCGGGCGTGAGGGTGCCATCCAGGCGAAAAACCTGGACAAGGCCCAACCTTTCGATCCTTTCGCCTTGACCAACCACTGGGTCAAGCTCGATCTCACCAGGTCGGGTTTGTATCGCCTGACCGGTCAGGAACTGCTGGTATTCGGGGTTCCGACCAACGACGTGGATCCCGACAAGCTGCGCCTTTACCGCGGTGGCGGTCTGGCCCTGGATCCGGACGCCGAAGTGACGGATGACGAGCAACCCGAGCGGGTCGAACTGAACGAGGTTGCGATCGAGGTCTTGGACGGAGCAGACGGGGAATGGAACCTGGATGATGAAATCCGGTTCTACGGTGTCCCCTCCAGCGCATGGCTGGATCGACTGGATCTGGGCGCCGATCGCGAAGAATTTTATGACCACCCCTTCGCGGACCACGCCACCTACTGGCTGACCTGGGAATCGGCGGCCACACCTTCACCCTTGCCTGGAACACCCAAACACATTCAGCCCGTGCCCGCTGCGCCCACCGGCGGCGAAGTCGTTTCTACCGGGCGGTTGCGCCTTCACAAGGAGCGCCAGGTTCTTGACGAACCCGGCTTGTTTGCCGACAACTGGGCCTGGGACAACACCATCTTCACGTCCCGCCCCGAGTTGTTCACCCTCAGGACTCCGGTACCCGGGTCGTCCGGGCGATTCGTCATCGATATCAGGGGAATTTACACCCAGAGGTTCGAGGGCTACGTGTTCGATGCCGCGGGTTGGCTCAATTCGGACGAGGCCAACCAGGGAACCGTTACCTTCAGCCGGTACGCACAGGACGATTCGGTGCGTCTGCGGATCTTCGGTGAATCCC
>DAOWLV010000161.1 GCA_030643455.1 Candidatus Krumholzibacteriia bacterium
CCGATTGCCCCTTTGACCACTTCCATCACCGCGTCGGCGGTTTGCTGGCGGTACAGACCCCAGCCAACCAGGTACCGGCTGTGATCGTCGATGATCCCGATCAGGTAGACCTTGTACATACGCTTGAGGTTGAAGGTGAAGATGTCGGTCTGCCACAGGGCGTTGGGTACCGGACGTTCGAACCGGCGCACCTGAGGAGGACGTTTGTGGGGCACAGGGGGCGGATTGCCCACACCGGCGGCGTTGACGGTCTGACGTACCTTTTCCGCGCTAACGGCCAGCCCCTCCTTAGAGCGCAGCTCGTCACGGATGCAGCGCACACCGTGGTCCGGGTTCTCGGTGCGGTGGGCGATGATCCGTTTCTCGAGCTCGGTGCATTGTTTGCGCAATACTTTGCTCGAGGGCTTGCGGCACAGGCCCTTGATACCTTCATCCCGGTACAGCTTCAACCAATTGCTGATGGTCGAAGGATTGATCCCCAGGATCTTGGCTATATCCTGGCGATCGGCTCCACAATTGACTGCTTCAATGGCCAGCATCTTGGCTTCGAAGACAACCGGGGAACTGTGGTGGATCTTCTTACGAGCAGGAACCGCCTGACCCGAATCAGGGGGCCGAGGTTCCTTTTTCTTCGTCTTGGTAGGTTTCCAGAATGTCATGACTTTCTCTCCTTTTTGTGGACCGTGTCCGAGCCCAGGAGAGGGAATCTGTCACCTAATTAATCTGGAAGAAGAGAGACATTAGTTTCTAGACGCTACATGGTGACCTGGACGGCACGGACCCGCCCGATTCCACTTATCGGCACCAGAATGCCCGCCTCATAATTAACCCCTTTTTTGAAAACCATTAACAATCCATTGACCCTTGATAACTAATGTGACCCCGATATCCGGGAGCGGGTCTCCCTTTCCGATCCCCACCGCGCCTGTACCATGCCAAGGACGGTTTCTGTGCGCTATTTCATGGCCCGGTTCATGTTTGTCCTGATTTGCCTTTTCACAAGTTCCGTTTCCTTTGCAGCGGACGGAACCATCCGGGGTTTGATCAGGGACCAGGAATCCAATGAGGAAATCATCGGGGTGGATCTCGTTCTTGTCGGCACCGGCCTGAAGGTCATGTCGGATGTGGACGGCAGGTTTGAATTCAAAAACCTGGCGCCCGGATCCTATGAATTGCGGCTGACCTATCTGGGATACAATACCAAATTCCTGTCGGGCCTCGAACTTACCTCCAGACACACCCTCGACCTGGACATCCATCTGGAGAGTTTTCGCGCCCACCAGGCCGAGGGCATGACGATTTCGGCCGGCCGGGTCCTGTCCACCGAAAGCGCCCTGTTGGCGGACCGCAGGAATTCGGCGGTCATCGGGGACGCCATCAGTTCGGCCCAGATCGCCCATTCGCCCGACGGGACTTCGGGTGACGCGCTCCGGCGTGTGCCGGGTTTGACCGTGAACGAAGGCAGATACCTGTTCGTGCGGGGCGTGACCGACCGTTACAACGTGACCGAGATCAACGGGGTCACCATGAGCGGCGCCAACGTTGACCGGGACCGCAAAAGCTTCAACTTCGACATGGTGCCCGCCAACCTGCTGGCCAACGTGGTGGTGATCAAATCGGCCACGCCCGATCTGCCGGGAGACTTCAGCGGCGGCCTGGTGCGGATCACCACCCTCGAATTCCCCGAAAAAGCCACGACCGCAGTGGGGGTGGCCGCCACCCACACGAACGACACAACGGGCAAGGAATTCGGCCTGGACGCGGTCCAGGGATCAACCGATTGGATGGGCATTGACGATGGTGGCCGGGAATTCCCTACCGGGCAGTTGGAAAACAACACCTACGACGTTTTTTCAGGAGTTCGAAACCAGGATTTGGCTCGCGCCCTGTCGAACCGTTGGACCACCACAACGAAGAAAGCCCCACCCCGGTACGCCTTCAACCTGTCCCACGGCAACCAGGTAAATGCCCTGGGCGGCCAGGTGGGCTACATGGGCGCCGCTTCCTACCGCAACAAATACGTCACCGCGGAGGAGAGCGAGCAGCGTCGGCTGGATGAAAACGGTCAGGGGACGGAGCTTTCCACCGAAGGCACAGGATCCCACATGCATGTGACCTGGGGCGGACTGGCCAACGTTTTCTACCGCAAGGGTGGGCACCGGCTTGGGTTTTCCAACTCCTACTTTCGGTCCGGAAACAGCAATGTGTCCCTGGTGACCGGCCAGGATGGAGACAAAGCCTTCGTCAGGCAGAATATCGAGTGGCAGGAACGATACCAATTCGTCAACAAGTTGGACGGCATTCACCATCTGCCCGGCCCCAAAAAGGGCTTCGATTTCGACTGGATGGCCTTCTACGGGGAGTCCCATGCCAACGAACCGGATCGTCGCTTCCTGGAGTACAATCTGGATTTCGACCCCGCACGAATGAACGAGAACATGAGAAGCTGGACCTGGCTGGACGAGGATCGCCGGGGCATCGCCGCGAATCTAGCCTGGTCCCCGGCTGATGATGAATTTGAAAAGAGATACAATCCCGAGTTCAAGGTTGGATACCGCTACGACAACCGGAAACGCACCTACGATGTGGAGGCGTGGTACACGATCGGAACGTTTCGCACCAACGGGGAGTTTTATTCCTTTGCTCCCGATTCCATCTTCGCCGGTGAAAACTACAACGAGATTTCTGATCCCCGACGGGGACCGGGTTGGGAGTTCGCCCAGGAATCCCGTTTCGCCGGGAGCTACCATGCTCAGCAGGATATCAAAGCCTATTATGGGATGGCCGACCTGCCCTTTTCCGTATTCCAGGAAGACTTTCGCCTCACGGGGGGCGCCCGCGTGGAGGACTCCGACCAATTCGTCGAAGCCCTGACCACCAAGGACCCCTCGGTACCCGACCCGACGGAGACCTCCCAGGTGAAAGAAAAGGATGTCCTGCCGTCCGCCGCGCTGACCTGGGCCTATGACGAGAAGATCAACGTTCGTACCGGGTACTACGAATCGGTCAATCGTCCCGAATTCCGGGAAATGGCACCGGTGCTGCGGCGGAACTTCAAGACCTTCCAGAACGAGATTGGCAACCCGAACCTCAAGCGGGCCGTCATCCAAAATTACGATCTGCGATTCGAGGTTTTTCCGGATTATGGGGAGGTGGTTGCCGTCAGCGGATTCTACAAGCGGTTCACCGACGCCATCGAGGACAGCCTGATGTCCGAGGCCACCCGACCGACCCTGACCTGGTCCAATGCTCCTTTGGCCAGGAACTGGGGTTTCGAGTTGGAGATGCGCAAGAAGCTGGATTTCCTCACCCTGACCGAAGACCTGACAATTGCGGCAAACTACACCCGCGTCTGGTCAGAGGTGGAATTCCAGGACCGTAACGGAAATGAAAAGCTTCGCCCCCTGCAAGGACAGGCGCCCTGGTCCATCAATGCTTCGCTTTTCTACGACAACCCCGATTCGGGTACGGCGGTCAACGTGCTCTACAACAATGTGGGGCGGCGGCTGTACCAGGTCGCGGACTTCGAACATCTGAACATCTATCTCGAACCGCGGGACAAACTGGACCTCGTGATAACCCAGAAGATATCCCGGGTCTTCCGAGTCAAAGTGGGGATCAAGGACATTCTGGCCAAGGATTTCGTGAAAACGAGCGGGACCCTGGAGAATCCCTACGAATATTCCCGCATCAGCATGGGTGCCGAATACGGCGTTTCCCTTTCCGGAAAATTTTGATGAAGGGATTTTTTCGGCCGGGGCCCCGGGGCTCCTAACAATTTCATAACAATTCCCCAGCAGTGTGCTGACGTTTATCTCATCTTTTTTGAATGACCCTCTAACCGTTTGGAAACTTCCACGGACTATCATTTGCTTCGTTGAGCTGGACATGAGGCAACGGACAGAATGAGCCCAATGAGAACAAGTTTCGAACACGGCTTCAATTCTATCCCCCCCTCATGATCGGCAAAATGGTGACACCGATTGGAAGGCATGGGACTGGAGTTTCCGGGGAAAATAAGGCAGACCGGCTACAACTGCAACTTCCCGGAAACAACGTCCCATCCAATCGGTGGTCAAAAATCCTTTCCACCACAACCTGGTCCAACACTTGACACCTGAATTCCAGGACTCGCCTTGAATCGGATAAGGCGAAGGTGAAAAGGCTTCGAGGCGGCCGTGCCGATGAGGTGCGCTGCTTCCGAAATTTCCGAAACGATCCTTCAGGAGGACTCATCAAATGAAGAAAACCGCGATTACAATCCTTGCAGGGTTGATCGCCATGGCTGCCGTTCCCGCCATTGCCTGGGTAGGCACTGCGGATCTCGGTAGTGACAGCGGCGGTCCCTTGACCCCGACCAACCAGACGGGAATCCGGACTCTGGACCCCGACACGCTGTACACCATCAAGGGGCTGTACTACGTGGAAGACGGCGCCGAGATTCACATTCCCGCCGGAACCACGATCTACGGCGTTCCAGCCGCGACCCTCGTCATCAAGACCGGCGGAAAAATCTACGCTTCTGGTGAGCAGTTCAAACCGATCGTCATGACCAGCTCCGAGGCCCCCGGCAACCGCTTCCCCGGCGACTGGGGCGGGGTCGTCATCCTCGGTTTGGCCCGCGTCAACAAGACCAACCCCCAGATTGAGGGCGGCATCATCGACGCCACCTACGGTGGCGCCGACGACAACGACAGCAGCGGCGTCTTCAAGTACGTCCGGATCGAGTACCCGGGCTACCGCTTCGCTTTGAACAACGAGATCAACGGCCTGACCATGGGCGGCGTCGGCGCCGGAACCGAGCTGCACCATGTCCAGGTCAGCTATTCCTTCGACGACAGCTACGAATGGTTCGGCGGCGCCGTGGACGCCCATCACCTGGTGGCCCTTGGCGGCACCGACGATGAATTCGACACCGACTTCGGTTTCCGTGGCCGCATGCAGTTCCTGTTTGGTCTGCGTGACCCCGATTACTCGGACCCCCAGGGGTCCAGCAACGGCTTCGAGTCAGACAACGACAGCGGTGGCACCTTCGACATGCCGATGACGATGCCCATCATTTCGAACGCCACCCTGGTCGGGCCCGAGTACGTGGTCGGCGTGGGCAACCTGCCCCCCGGTAACACGTTCTCCAACTCCGGCGTGCTGCGCAAGAACAGCCGCATCAGCATCTTCAACACCGCCATCGCCGGTTACCCCAAGGGCATGACCGTGCGTGAGGGCAGCATTGCCGCCGCCGAGGCCGATACCCTTCGGTTCTACGACAACGAAGTAACCGGCCACAGCGAGTACACCCCCGGCAACATCCACGATACCGGTCGCTGGCCCGGCATCGGTGTCTGGTTCGACGCCAACGCCAACGAGGACACCCTGTCCCGAAGCCACACGGTCATCGGTCTGGGTGATATGAGCGTTCTGGCGGCTCCCAACCCGATCCCGCAGGCCGGCAGCCCCCTGATCGGCACCTCGGTCTGGACCAATGACTACCTGACCAGCAACGCGGCCTTTTTCGACGAGGTGTCCTACCGGGGCGCCTTCGATCCGGCCCTGTCCTGGACCGAGCAGTGGGTCTACTATTGGACCAATTTTGATCCCCAGAACACCGACTACGCGGTTGCGGCGGTGGAGGACTCTCCCGGGTTGCCTTCCTTCGGTCGTCTGGCGGAGAACTACCCGAACCCCTTCAACCCCAGCACCACGATCCGCTTCTCGGTGCCCAGGGCCGGCCATGTGATCCTGGAAGTCTTCGACGTCCGGGGAAGCAAGGTCGCCGGTCTGCACGATGGTGATCTGAGTGTCGGATCCTACGACATAAACTTCAACGGAAACGGCTTGTCCAGCGGTACCTACTTCTACCGCCTGACCGGTAACGGTTTTTCCTACACCGAGAAGATGCAGCTGGTGAAATAACATCAAGTGGTGTATACGCCGCGTGAGCGGCGAAGGCCGCCGCCCCGGGTATCGGGGCGGCGGCTGTTTTTAGAAATTAAAAGTTGTGCCTCCGAGATTGTGTCCGGCCTGCCTCTTGCGGCAGGCCGGACACAATCTCGGAGGCACAACCGAAAATTTATGGAGTTTTTATTGTCCGATAACCTGTTTTTAACAGAACAAAACTAGATTCAGGACATGAAAGAACCGGGCTTTCCCCAAATCCCTCCACCAACCTGAAAGGGATGAAAATGTTTCGCAACCCGATAGTGGTGGTTTTGATGCTCATGTTGGCTGCCAGCGCGTATGCCCAGACCGAAGAGGCGGGGGCCGAAAACCTCGAAGCAACCGTCGACCAGACGGTGGAGATCGCCAAGGAAACCCAGGAGAAGTTGGACGACTGGTCCGGTGAACAGGAAGCCCTGGAAACAAGATACCGTACGGCCCAGGCCAACATCGTCTACCTGAAGGAGCGTCTAGCCCGTCAGACCGAAATCGGCGGAGCCCTGGACGGCAAGGTGGCGGAACTGGAGCGCAGGTTGGAGGAGTCCGGCCGTCTGCAGGCCGTCATCCAGGACACACTGAACGTGGCCCTGGGTCGCCTGGAGAAGGTGTATGAGCGGGATCTGCCTTTCCTGCCGGAGGAAAGGGCCGCCCGGATGGACGGATTGCGCCGCATCATGGCCCAGCCCGACGTGAACTCAGCAGAAAAGCTGCGCCGGTTGCTGGAAGCCATGCTGGTCGAGGTCCAGTACGGGGAAACGGTCGAGATGGAGACCTCCGTCATCCAGGTCGAGGGTACCGAGATCCACGCCGACATCCTGCGCATCGGCCGACTTACCATGTATTGGCGGAGCCCCGACGGGAACCAGGTCGGCACCTGGGATCCCATCTCCCGGACCTGGATCCGACTGCCCGGCAACTACAAGCGGGTCATCGGAAACTCGATGGAAATGGCTTCCCGCATGCGACCTGTCGAGTTGGTGTCTCTTCCCCTGGGGAGGATCAACCCATGATTCGTTCAACCTTGATTTTCCTGGTGGCGCTGGTTCTCGTGCCCAATGCGGTCCGGGCCCAGGACATGCGTGAGGCCTATCGCAAGGCCGAGGACGCTCGGGTCCTCGAAGAATCGCGGGCCGTGGAAAAAGAGGAGATCATA
>DAOWLV010000089.1 GCA_030643455.1 Candidatus Krumholzibacteriia bacterium
ACCAGTTTTCGGCGAGGTTCACCGGGTCCAGTGCTCCTTTTTCGGGATATGAATCCCCGAACAGGTCAGGGTCGGTTACCAGGATCTCCGGCCCCTCGGGCGCCCAGGCCTTCAGCGACACGTTGTCGAAATAGGGAGCCGGCGTTCCGTTGGGACCGTCCCATCCCCAGATCCATCCCGCCTCGTTGACGCCCAGGGCGATCTGGACCCATTGGCGGTCGGGAACCATCAGATCGCTCACTGGCTCATCATGACGCCGGAATTCTGGCCCGCCGCTAAAAAGCATATTCCGGGAGACCCACGGGGCGAGTTCAAGGTCGGCCGGATCGGCGCTGTCCGTTGAACGAACATTCCAGAAATAGAAGATCCCCGCGGCAGTGGATGTCAGGGATTCATGCACGTAGACATCGAAAGCCAGCTCGGCTCCATCGTTGCCCGCCGGCCAGGCGATGGGGGGCGAAACGACGTGGTTTTTAATGAACCAGTTCCCCTCACCTTTCAAAAGGCCGCCGGTGTTGTTGACCATCCACCCGCCGGGATCGTAGCACCAGGCCCAGCAGGGGGTGCCTCCAGTGCCGGGAACCACAATGCCGTCGTCGACGAAATTGACCTGCCAGGTGGTGTTGTCCAGGCAGGGATCGACATTGCCCAGATCGTTGCGCAGGTTGGTGAAGTCACCCACTGCCCAGTGCGGGCCCTGATTCCAGTTGACCGGGTTGCCGGGTTCGAAGTCGTCGAAGGTGATCAGGTAATCGTCCAGGAAAACGGCCAGATCGTCGATCTGGCAGGCGCCGTGACTGGGATTAAGGCAGTCGGTGTCGTCCCAGCCATCGCCTGAGGTCCAGACGCGCCAGAAAAGCAGCACCTCGTCACTCCCGGGGCCGGTGAACTCACCGGGAGAAAGAACGGTCGTGAAATCCAGGACAACCGTGGTATCGGTAGTACCTGTCCAGGTACCCAGCATGTCCGACTCGAATCCCCTTTTGATGAAGAGCTCCAGGAAATCCCAACCCGCGTCGGGAAGGTCGAAGTTCATGAGCCCGGTCAACCGGACGGTCACCGGCTGCGAGGGGTCAGCCACACTGTGTCTCCATTCCACATCATCCAAAAAACTGGGGCCCACTCCTCCGATCGTGTCGGGAGCAGCGCAGGCAGCAATTGTTTCATCGCCGCAGTAGAGGGCGTGGTTGCCGAGTCCATGTCCGGCAATGTACTCAGCCCAGTAGGTCGACACATGCCAGTGGTTCTCGGTGGTGACGACTGTCAGGTCCTCGTGGGTCCAGCCGTGCCAGTCGGGTAGGCCGCCGGGCGTTTCGAAGCTGCCGTCCCAGTTGCCGGGTCCACCCAGAATATAAGTAGTGTCGACAGGAGCCCTGGACGCGGAAGGCGGGAATCGGACCCAGGACGTGGAATCGTCATGGGGCTGGGGAAGGTTATCCCGGGTACCGGTCCGGGCGTGAATGGGCTGGGCGAGAGAAACCATAAAAACGATGGCGAGAACGGCGACATAACGCATGGCGACCCCAAAGAACGCGGGAAATGAGAGCGACCCATTTATATAAATTGAGCAAGGCGGTTTTCTACATTCTACGAAATTTGCTCTTAAAACTCAACCAAAATGGTATGAATTTAGTTAACAGTGTTAACCGGGTCCCGGGGCAGTTTCGAGGGTATCGGGAGTGTTATCGTTGACGAATAACTCAATGACAATTAGCAAGAACACTGCCGGGTGGAAACAAAAACCAGATGAGGATCAAAAAGGTGCACCCCTGCTGGCAGGGGCGCACGGTATTGTTGATCAAATTACAGCAAGGTGATCGGTAGGCAGTCGCGGTCCCGGATCAGTCGTCGGATTTTCCCAGCAGCATCATCGTCTCGATATGACTTGTCTGGGGAAACATGTCCAGCACCTGCAGCTGTTTGAGCTCATACCCCGCCTCGACAAAAGCGGCGGCATCGCGGGCCAGGGTGGCCGGATCGCAGCTCATGTAGAGAAGGTGGCGGGGCCGGATCTCGAGCAGGGCGTTCACGCCGTCCCTGCCCAGGCCGGCGCGCGGGGGATCGACGAGGCAGAAGCTCGCGTTCCACATGGCCGGCGGCGCCAGGTCGGGCTGGGCCAGGATCTTGGCCAGACGGCCGGTGTATACCCGTGCCTTGTCCCGGGCGGCCTCGCTGTGCCGGATGTTGTTTTCGGCATCGCGGCAACCGCCCGAATCGCTGTCCACGGCCACCACTTTTTCAAACAGGTCGGCCAGCGCCAGGGTGAACAGGCCGACTCCGCAGAACAGGTCGCCCAGCAGCACGCCCAGATTGCCGTCGTCCTTCAATTCGGTGATCCAGCCGCGGATCACACCCAGCGCTTCGGTGGTCACCGTATGGTTTCCCTGGAAAAAGCTCTGGACGCCCACCCGGTATTTGTGGCCAGCGATCTCGTACATCAGATAATCGCGGCCCCACAGGGGCAGGTTATTGAACAGCAATCCTTCGCAACCGGGAGCCGGGGGCTCACCCTCGGGCAGGGCGGCCAGGACCTTTCGCATCACCTTCAGGCGCTTGGGGGGACCGAAGACCGAGACCAGCCAGCCGCCGCGGCCGTCCATCCTGACCACGATCTGCTCTGCAGGAGGCAGCATGCGCAGCCAGGGCAGGATGTCCTTGTTGAACTGCTCGGGCATCAGGGCACAGCTGTCCAGGGGAACGACTTCGTGGGTTCCGCGGCGCATCAGACCGTAATGGTTGACGGGATTGGAGAACACGCGAATCCGATTGCGATAGCCCAGGTCCTCGGCGGCGTCCGGACCGGTCAGCAGTTCGGAAACATCCATCTTGCCCACGCGTTTGAAGCAGTCGGCAACGATGTCGGCCTTGGCCCGGCGCTGGTGTTCGGGATCCAGATGCTGCAGATCGCACCCGCCACACTGCCCGTAGTGGGGACAAGGTGGATCCTGGCGCCCGGGTCCCGGTTCCAGGAGTTCGTCGACCGTGGCACGCACGAATCCCCTGCGGCGTTCTTTCACCGCGACACGCACGCGGTCACCCGGAACAGTCAAGGGCACGAACACAGCCTGGCCTTCGTGGCGAGCCAGGCCGTCCCCGCCGGTGACCAGCTTTTCGATGACGACCTCGATCATCCCGGATTCATCGGGCTGACGCGGTTTGTCAGCTGATTTGTCTGTCTGCTTGTCATTCATGGTCCGCTTAAACTAGCATGGGGGTGGTCCCGGGGCCAGATTTGTGACAACCCGGGTCCGGGTGGATGCGTACACCTGGTAACTGCCGGCCCAAAACAGGAACGGAATCCGTGGCGGGAAAAAAGAACATCTTCGGATTGATATGTCTGGGTTCGCTGGCCATCGTGCTGGCGGGAGTGTCCCTGACCGGATGCGCCAAGCGGGTGATGCGAACCGAAGCGCCCGTTGAAGCCACCCAGGTCCCGCCGGCGGAAACCACCCCGGATATTCCCGCAGCACAGCAACCATCAGGATCGCGCCTTGGTTTTGACGCGGCCGCCCTGGCGAAGGAGCAGCTGGGCAAACCCTACCAGTGGGGAGCTTCGGGGCCGGAAAAGTTCGATTGCAGCGGCCTTGTCATGTACGTATACGATAACCTGGGGGTGAAGCTGCCGCGGGTAACCGGCGAGCAGGCCTACGCGGGGATCCATGTGGACCGCGAGGACCTTCAGCCGGGGGACCTGGTGTTTTTCAGGCTCAGCGGTTCCCGGATCGATCACGTGGGCATCTATCTGGGACACTCGGAATTCGTGCATGCCCCGCGCAAGTACCAGCCGGTGCGCACCGACAGTCTGAACAATTCATATTGGAGGGGTCGGTTCAAGGGGGGCCGGCGCCTGAGCTAAAGGACACCATTTTTGGCCGCCGATTTTTTCACCACCACGGGGAGAAGATTTCACGGACGGTGCCCCGGGCCGGTGGCTCTGGTGTTGTCCGTGATGCTGCTTGTCGTGGGTGTGGTGGGTGCCGTGGCGGCTCCGGCCCAGGACCTTCCCGATTCAACCAGTTCCTTCTGGGGCCACACCCCCACGACCGCCGACACCCTGGGCACCTTCGAAGGCAGCCTTTGGGGCCCGGTGCCCGCCCGGGACGACAGCGTATCGGCCCGCTACACGAACTACTCGCGGCCGGCCTGGGAAACGGCGGTCATGGTGCCCTACTGGGTCGTCGGCATTCCCTTCCGGATCGTGTACCTGGGCATCGACCAGACGGTCATCGGCATGGACAAGCTGGGTCTGTTCGGGGCGGCGGCGGCGCATCCCGGCCTCAGGATTCCTACCGACACCTACCTCATGCCCGTCGTTTCCATCGGTGATCTGGAAGGATTCACCCTGGGCCTCCAGGCCAGACATTACGACTTCCTGGGTCCCGGCAACATGCTGTTCCTCCAGGCATCACGGTCCACCCGCAAGGCCGATGAACTTTCGGGCGGTTCCCTGTTCCACATGGGCCGTGACTGGACGATCCAGGTGGGCGGCGGCACCGAGGAAAAGAACCTGACCCGGTATTTCGGGCTGGGGCCCAACTCGGACTTTGACAACCTGTCCTATTATCACCGGCGCGTCACCTGGGGAGGGTTCGAGCTGGACAAGGTGGTGGGCCGCAAGGTTGGCCTGAAGCTGCGCACATATTCCTCCAAGGTCGAAGCTCTCGAACCGGTCTACGAGATCGATCAGTCGCTCGGCAGGGTTCATGGGGATGACATCCCTTTCGGATATCCCGGCCAGTCCACGGGCTGGACCTGGCGCCTGGCCCTGTACCGTGACAATGCCGATCAGAGGGGACGGCCGAGGAGCGGCGGGTTCCAGTCGCTGGGTGTCTCACTGTTCAATGCGAGTGACGGCAGTGATCTGCAGTTCCTGACCTACCACGCGAACCTGGAAAAATTCTTCTCGCTCTGGCACACCGACCGAACCCTGGCTGTGCGCGGCTTCTTCAATCGTATTTCCAACGTGGGAAATGCGGACATACCCTTCACGCGTCTGGTGACCTTCCAGCGTCCGGACGAGTTGCGGGGATACCACTCCCTGCGTTTCTACGGGATGGGATCCTTGGGATTTTCCACGGAATACCGCTGGCCGGTCTGGGTGGTCCGCGGCCGCAATGACATGGGGGTGGACGCCTATCTCTTTTCGGACATCGGCCAGGTGTTCGAAAAGACGGCGGAGATCAGTTTCGACAACATCAAGGTCACAGGGGGAGCGGGACTTCGTTTGATCAAATCGAACCGGGGTTTCGCCGCGCGTTTTGAAATCGGGCTCAGCGATGAGCAGACGATCTTTCGGCTGAAGTTCAGCCAGACGTTCCAGTACGATCCGAAAGGAATGCTCTATGGCAAGAATCCGACCAAGGTCTACTAGGCGGTTCCCGTCGCCCCGACCTGGTCGGGGAGCGGGACAGGACATCTGCTTCCTGCTGTTGCTGGTGATGACCACGGTTCCGTGGTCGGTCCCGGCGCTGGCCATCGAACCGTTGCGCGACGAGCCGGTTGTCTGGTTCGCGGACGACCGTTCACCAATCGAGGCGCCCGAATTCCAGGAGCCCGGCCTGGTGCCCTACGCGGTGGACTCGTTCGTGGGCCGGCCGTTCTCGCGCTTCTGGAATCCCGGCCGCTTTTTCCGCTGGGTGGGAACCGGCGACCGGGTCCAGGAATCCGTGGACATCAACACGCTGGACGAAGTGGTCAACTCGACCTGGTTCACCAACAGGATCGGGCTGAAGCCCCTGTCGGAGGCCCAACTCACCGAAGGCGCCGCCCATGGACGCGGGTTCGCCGCCGGTCCCGATCGCAGCGCTCCGTGGACCATCATCGGGGCCAAGACCTCCGGCGTGACGCCGGGTTTCAGGATCAAGGATGCCACCGGAGATGTCTGGCTGTTCAAGTTCGATCCGCCATCTCATCCGGGCATGACCATCCGGGCCGGGGTGGTGACCAACCTGCTGTTCCACGCCATCGGTTTCAACGTGCCGGTGGACCGTCTGGTGATGTTCTCCCGCGAGGATCTGGTGGTGGGCGAAGGCGCCATGATGCGTCTGCAACGTGTGGGCAAGGTTCCCATGACCGAAGCGAACCTGGACTCGGTCCTTGTGGCCACCAAGTCCATCTTCAACGGCCAGTACCACGCCCTGGCCAGCCGTTATCTCGATGGCATTCCGCTGGGGCCCTTCGACGACCAGGGCACGCGTGAGGATGATCCCAACGACACGGTGCGCCATCAGGACCGCCGCGAATTGCGCGCCCTGAAGGTGTTTGCCGCCTGGGTCAACCACTTCGACACCAAGATGCACAACTCCCTGGACATGTATCTGGGCGAACCGGGGGCCGGTCATGTCCGCCATCACCTGATCGATTTCGCCTCGACCCTGGGCGCATTCGGCGACGCGCTGGTCAAGCGGTTCGGTTATGAATACGGTTTCGACGTGTTCCCGATCACGGGGCGCGCCCTCACCCTGGGTTTCGTGGAAGACACCTGGGTTTCGCTGGAAAGGCCCGCGGGCCTGGATGAGGTGGGACTCTTCGATGTGGACACCTTCGATCCCGGCGGCTGGAAACCCGACCTGCCCCACAGCGGCATGGCCAATCTCACCACCCGGGACGGATACTGGGCCGCCAAGGTGCTGTCGGCCTTCACCGACGAGGACCTGCGCCTTATCGTCAGGCAGGGTCACTATCAGAACCCGGCGGCGGTGGATTTCCTGGTCGAGACCCTGGCCGGCAGGCGCGACAAGATCGTCAGGTACTGGTTCGACAGGGTGCCACCCCTCGATTTCTTCACCCTGACCGAAAAGGGAATCGAATTCCACGATCTGGCTGCCGAGCGGGGTTACGCTTCAGTGGAAGAATCCCGGTACCGCTTCAGGCTGGCCGCCGTGGGCAGCAACCGCAACGGGCGCGATGACGGCTGGACCTCGTGGCATGAAACCCCTGTTTCGCTGGTGCCGCTGTTCGATGGTTCCGGCCGGTTGGCTGACGATATTCCCCAGGGGGATGCGGACCATCCCTTCCTTGCTGTTGAGGTCCAGGTCAATCGGGGATCCGGCTGGAGTCGGTCTACCGTTCTTTATGGGGCCTATGCTTCTGGGAGACTAGTGGCCCTGGATCGGTAGCTCACGGTTTTCTCTCCTCTAATTTCAATCAGGTAGACGCCTCCGCCAAGCCCGTCCCCGCATCGGGGAATCCGGGATGTCCTCGTCGCGATCCGGACGGATTGCTCCTGCGGATTACCCGGATTCCCCGATACGGGGACGGGCTTGGCACAGGGGTTGTTTGATTGGAACAGGAGGAAGGAAGACCCGGAATTATCGAAGCAGGTCGGCCACTCCACAGCACATAGGTAACCTTGTAAAAATTAACCACTTACAGGTTGTCCACAAAAGCCGGGTGGACAGTGAGACGAATTCTCAAGATCTTGGCTGGCTGGAAATCCAGAGAAGGAACGTCATTAGCGGTCAGAATTTTGCCGGGGCAGAATGAACGGCGCAGGACACGACACACAGAACACGGAGGATGGCGATGACTCCCGAATGCGCAGTGGCAACGATTGCACAGGCCGGAAAGTACCTTTCGTTCAGGCTTGATAGCCAGGAGTACGGGCTGGAAATCCTCAAGGTCCAGGAAATCGTCGGCGCCACCGGACTATCTGCGCTTCCCTTGGCGCCGGAGAATATCCGGGGCCTGATCCGGTTGCGCGGCCGGGATATTCCCGTGGTCGAGCTGCGCGGCCTGTTCGGCTTGAAAACCGGTCAGGAATCCGAGAAGAACTGCGTCATCATCGCCCAGATCCCGTTTCTGGGCTCCGTGGCCACCCTGGGTCTGCTGGTGGACGAGGTCTGCGAGGTGCTGAACATCACCGACGACGAGATCCAGTTCCCCCCCTCCCTGGCCGGTGGCATGGAAGAACCCGATTTCATCACCGGAATGGGCAAATTAGAGGAAAAGGACGTGATTCTGCTGGAAATCGAGAAGTTCTTCAACGAGGAAGAACTCAAGACAGTGGTGATGTGGGACGATTAAAACCCGATGAGGGTTGATGTCCACTCCGTGAAAAGGAAAAGGTCGTATCGTGAAACCCCGCAATAAAATCCTGGCCAAGGTCCGTTCCGTTCCTTCCATCCCTTCGGTCGTGGTCAAACTCAGGAAATTCCTGAGGGATCCCGACGTCAGTTTCGACGAACTGGCGAAGGTCATCGAATACGATCCCGGCCTGACGGTGAACCTGCTGCAGCTGGCCAATTCGGCCTATTTCGGCTGGTCGGGGAAAATCAAGACGGTGAAGGAAGCCATCACACGTCTGGGCACCAACCGGATCTTCCAGATGGTGTTGTGCATGTCGGTGGCCCCGATGGTGCGCAAGCCGATCAAGGGTTACGACATGGAGTCGAACGGCCTATGGAAACACTCCATCGCCACGGCCATCTGCAGCGAGCAGCTTGCCAGGATGAAAAATATTCCCGACTCCGAAGAGGTCTTCACCGCGGGTCTGCTCCACGACATGGGCAAGATCCTGCTGGGCACCTTCGTGGAAATCGACGACGAACCCATCAAGGACCTGGTCAATCTGGAGGGCTTGTCCTTCAACGAGGCCGAGCGCAGGATCCTGGGCATCGACCACGCCGAAGCGGCGGCCGAACTGTTGCAATACTGGAAACTCCCTGAGAGCGTGGTGGCCGCCGCCCGGTGGCATCACAATCCGGAAGCGGCCCCCCAGAAGAACCGGAACATCGTGGACCTGATTCACGTGGCGGACATTCTCTGCATCAGGATGGGTTGGGGTATAGGCACGGACGGCCCGCTCTATAGGCTGGACAAGGATGCACAGGAACGGCTGGGGATCAATTCCATGGTTGAGGACGAGGTGACCCGCAAGGTGGGGGCGGCTATCGACGAACTCAAGAACATCCTGAACTTCGCACCCGAGCCGATTCACACCTGACCCGGATTACCGGTCACCTGCCGCCGATTTTCACCTCCACGGTGTCAGCTACGGCTTCCCGGACGGCGTCGTCCAGATCCATTTTCGAGGAAAACATGAGCAGATCCTGGGCCCGGGCGGTAAGCACGGGTTTGGGCGACCTGAGGGAGCAACAGTCCCGGTAGGGCAGGACCGACGTTTTGAAGGCGCCGATCTTCTTGGACCAGGCGGTGATCTCCATCTTGTCCATGCCGATCAAGGGTCGCAGGATCGGCAGCTCCACATCCGAACTGATGGCACCCAGGTTGGGAAGGGTCTGGCTGGCCACCTGGCCCAGGCTGTCACCGGTCACCAGGCCCAGGCAGCTGTTGCGGCGGGCCAGGCGGGCCGCGGTCTTGACCATGAACCGACGGAACATGACCATGTCGTAACTGTCGGCGATATTCCCGATGGCCCGCATCTCGTAGGGCACCACCGGCACCAGGAGCAGCTTGAGCACCGACGGCGAATACCGCGCCAGGATCTCCACCAGTTCCTTGATCTTGGCGACATCCGCCTCGTGGATGTTGCGGCCCGAATAGAAGTGGACGAAGGTGGGCCGGCTGCCGCGGCGCATCATCAGCCA
>DAOWLV010000252.1 GCA_030643455.1 Candidatus Krumholzibacteriia bacterium
ATTCCCTCACCATCCGTGGAACCGGAAATGATGCACTTGTCGATGGTAGGGATGGCAAACCACTCCACCGAGACTCCTCCGCCAGTCCCCTCGATGCCGCAGGCATTGCCGCCAATTGTACAGTTTTCCAGGCTGGGTGACGGTTCGAAGCCGATGTAAACCCCGCCGCCCTTGCCGAAATGCCCGCTCGCGGTGTTGCCGGAGATCACCAGGTGCCGCAGGACCGGATTGCTCGCACTGACGAAGACACCACCGCCCTGGCCGTTGGTGTTGGTTGTGTCGTTGTTCTGGATCAGGCAATCTTCCATCAAACCCGCCGATTCATCGGAGAAGGCTACCCCTCCTCCGAAGCCGTTAGCCGTGTTGCCCAGGATTTCGCAGCCAGTGATGGTGGGTGTGCTGCTCTGGACAGTGATGCCACCACCATAGGTATTGGCGGCGGTAATGAAATTGTTGCTGATCACGCAACCGCTGATAGTCGGCGAGCCGTTGGAGCGCATGAACACACCGGCGCCGCTGGGAGCCTGGTTTTCGGTAACGGTGCAGTCGATGATCTGGGGACTGCTGTTTTCCTCGATGGCCAGACCGCCGCCCTGCTTGGCCTCGTTGTTGTCCATGGTGACCCGGCGCAGGGTGGGGCTGCTGTTGTCGATGCAGATGACGCCGCCATCGGTGCAGGTGGTCACACGCACATCCGTGACCTCGACGGTCGCATCGACGTTGCGGATCAGGATGCCGGCGCCGAAGAGGTCGGCAAAGGCATTCGTGACCTGCAGATTCTCCACGCGGCAATTGGCCACGAATTCGATGAAGATGCCCCGGCCGAGACCCTGGGCGTCGATGATGGTCGCTTCCGGCCCTGCACCCCGAAGGGTAACCCCGGATTTCATGATCACGCAGGCAGGAGTGGTTCCGGGACCCTCGGTGGGATGCGTGCAATCGTTGTAGGTGCCGGCGGCCACCAGGACCGTATCACCTGCGGCGCTGGCCTGGACCGCGTCATGGATCTGGTTGAAGTCACCGGGCACATGCAGTACACCGGCGGTGGCGTGGCTGGAACAGAGCAGACCAATGCACAGGGCGAGGGCGATGATGGAGCGATTCATGGTAGTAAAGTCCTTTCCATTTCTCACCGGTAGGGAAACCGCGGGCGATCAGTTGGTTCCCTTTTCGGCGAGCGGGCTGCGGCGCGCTTCGGTTGAGCCCTTAATATAACAAATTTCACCCATCCAAATCCACAGGAATAAGGTGGCATTACCTGATGGTACCCCTGAAAATATGGGGTTGGGGTTCGTTCCGAAACCTATTGTTTCAAGAATGTGAAGATAAATGTAAACTAGCCTTACAAAATATTTATGGTATAATCATAAGATCCATCAATGGGTTCGGCAGAGAAATACCGTTTCCCCTGTGCGGGAATCGGTCGACTTTTGCCAGCCCTTCGCCCAATTGGAACCGTCTTGGACCAGGCGGCAGTTGAATCGGAGGATGCAAAATGCGTCAACGGAGCCGGATTACCCTTCTCACTCTCATCATCCTTTTGGCCGGATCCCTGGCCATTTCGGCGGAAACCTCGATTCTCATTCCTCTGGGACAGGATCAGGCCCTGCAGAAGGCCTCCGTGAGTCTGGCGGGTAAATCCGCCGCCGGGATGGATTTACAGCTTCGAGTTCCCTATCTGGAGGTTTCCGGCAAGGAAATGAACGGGGAGAGCTTCCAACTGATCAATATGCCTGGTGCCGAGATGGATGGAACCGAAGGTCGGCCCTCCTTGCCGCTTGTCACCCGCCTGGTGGCCATCCCCGATGGTCAAACCCTGCGGATCGCCAATATAGAGACCCGTGATACCCCGGTGGAAGGCGTTTTCCGCCCGTGGCCGGCCCAGGGGTTGAAGAGTGCGACGGATCAGGGCTTGAGCCTGGACCAGCTGTATTACCAGGGTTTCGAATCCAGCGCGGCTCCGGCTCTGGTCACCGTGGGTGAACCCAGTCTGTTGCGTGGCGTCCGGGTGGTTCCGGTTCGCTTCCGGCCCGTCAGTTGGACACCCGAAGACGGCAAGTTGACCGTGGCCGCTGAAATCGATGTCACCTTTGACCTGGTTGCCGCCAGTGACCGCAACAACAGCGACGGTTCCGGGCAGTTGATTCCCCAGTCCTTCGCCGCCATGTACGAGAGCGAGATCATCGGTTACCAGAGCAAGAGCAATGTGATGGAAGGACCGGGTACCTACCTGATCATTTACCCGGAAAACGCCACGGTGCGGGCCAACCTCCAACCATTGATCGATTGGCGCCAGCGCCAGGGGTACAACGTGGTGGTCACCAGCACGTTGATCAGCGGCTCCAACACCACCAATATCAAGAACTACATTCAGAACCAGTACGATTCGCTGAGCATTCCCCTGGAATTCGTTACCCTGGTCGGCGATGCGACCGGTGCGGTGGTTATCCCCACTTATGTCGAAAGCCTGTCCGGGTATGGCGGTGAGGGGGATCACACGTATACGATGCTCGAGGGCAGCGATGTTCTGGCCGACGTTCATCTCGGGCGTCTGTCCGTCACCAGTGCCAGCAGTTTGGCCGACGTGGTCAGCAAGATCGTCAAGTACGAAAGCGCCCCCTACATGGACGACGATACGGAATGGTTCACCCGTGCCGGTCTGACCGGTGACCCCAACCCTTCCGGCTATTCCTGCATCTGGGTCAACCAGTGGGTCAAGGAACATTTGCTGGACCTGAACTATACCCAGGTGGACACCATCTGGAGCGGCGACTTCGCGGGCCAGGTTTTCGATACCGTCAGTCAGGGTGAGACCATCTTCACCTATCGTGGCTACTACGGTATGAGCGGTGTGTCCAATAGCTATATCAGTGCCATGAACAACATGGAAAAGCTGCCTTTCGCCTTGATCCTGACCTGTGACACGGGCAGCTTCAAAAGCGACGTTTCCTGCCGTTCCGAGGCTTTTTTCCGAAATCCCAACGGTGGCGGAATCGCCTCGATCGGCACAGCCACCATCGGAACCCATACCCGTTACAACAACTGCATGTTCCAGGGAGTGGCCCAAGGCGTGCTCAACACCGGCGATCCCCGGGTGGGACCCGGATTGACCGTGGGTAAGCTTCACCTGTACCAGAACTACAACGACATGGAACCGGACAAGGTCATGATCTGGTCCACCTGGAACAACCTGATCGGGGATCCGGCAACGGCTCTCTGGTCGGCTGTCCCGGCCCCCTTGACGGTGGACTACCCGACTACAATAACAGCCGGTGCCAACAACCTGCCCGTAACGGTGACCGTAGGCGGCCTGCACCAGGCCGGTGCCCAGGTCACCGTTTTTCGCAAGGATTATCTCCAGGTCAGCGCCGTCACCGGCAGCGATGGCCGGGTGAATCTGCCCCTGTCCGGGTTGGTGGATGGCGAATACCTGGTGACGGTAACCGGACGCAACCTCAAGCCTTACCTCGGTGGGGTGAATGTGGGGGCCCTTGCTGCCGAAGTGAATTTCGCGGCATTTGTCGTGGACGACGACAACATGGGTGCCAGTACGGGTAACGGCGATTTGATCGTCAATCCGGGCGAGACCGTGGAGCTGTTGGTCGACCTGATCAACAATGGCACCGGGGGCGTCAATAACGTCACCGGCGATCTTGCCAGCTTCAACAGCCTGGTCTATGTGGACCAGCCCGCGGCCACGTTCGGTTTTATCGGCAGTGGCGCCACCGTCAGCGGTCAACAGGCGTTTGTGGTAAGTGTGGACGCGGCGGTTCCCGGCGGGTCCACCGTACCGCTGGAAATGACCGCCAGCGATGGTACCGATTCCTGGACTTCCCTGGTGAACCTGACGGTTTCAGGACCAGGAGCCGAAGTCAAGCTCACATCCCTGAATGGTCATATCGAGCCCGGAGGGAACACCACCCTGCAGGTGGAACTGGAGAATGTAGGCGATCTGGCGACTACCGGTATCACCGCTACCCTCAGTTCGAACAGCAATTGGGTTTCGGTCACCGACATGGCAGGTTCCTACGGTGCCATTTCTCCCGGTGGCAACGCGACCAATACCGCTGACAATTTCGCCATCAGCGCTTCGAACGATTGTTTTCCCGGCTATGTTGTTACCATGACGTTGGATCTGGTCTTCGCCGAGGGCGGAACGGTCAGCCTGCCTGTCCTGGTGACGATAGGCACCGTTTCCAGCACCGATCCCACGGGGCCGGACCTTCATGGCTACTATGCTTTTGACAACACCGACTCCGGTTACGGTTATGCTCCGGTCTATGACTGGGTGGAAATCTCGCCCGAACGCGGCGGCCCGGGCACCAGTGTGGGGCTGACGGACTTCGCTCGCTGGGGAGACGATGTGGTCATCACCAACTTGCCCTTCACCTTCACCTACTACGGTCAGTCGTTCACCGAGATGAGCATTTGTTCCAATGGGTGGGTCAGCATGGGTGGCACCGACCAAAGGCTCTACCGCAACTGGACCCTGCCCAGTCCCGGCACGCCCGACAACATGATCGCCGTCTACTGGGACGATCTGCACGAACAGTCCGGCACCAGCGGCATCTTCTCGTGGTACGATGTGGCCAATCACCGGTTGATCATCGAATGGGACAATGTGGCCAACTCGGTCAATTACTCCGTCTCGGAGACATTCCAGTTGATTCTTCATGACCCGGCCCACAGCGCGGGGGATTCCGGCGATGGTATCATCACCATGAACTACAAGGACATCACACCCACCGACGGTGAAACCGGTTATGCCACCGTGGGTATCCAGAACGCGGATCGCAACGACGCGGTTCTTTACACCTACTACAACCAGTACCCTCGAGGTGCGGTCACCGTCAACGACGGTCGCAGCATCACTTTCCGCACGGTCATTCCCCAGGCCCAGGGCATCCTGCGTGGCGAGATTACCAACGTGGCCGATGGGACTCCCATCGAAGGGGCGACGATCAACGTGTCGGGCGTGGGATTGAACCTGCTGAGTGCGGCTGACGGCAAGTACGAAAGCAGTCTGGTCATAGGAACTTACGATGTGTCCGTGTACCACCCCTCATTTGCCCCGGATACCACTTTCAGTGTGGTCATCCAGGAGGACCTCGCGACGGTGGTGGACTTTGCCCTGAGCGACATCGTCGGTCCGGTTTTTGAGATGCAGACCATTCCCGAAAGCACGTCCGATACTGACGGTCCGTACGATGTGGTCTTCAAGGTGAGCGATTACAGTGGAATCCAGGAGACCCGGTTCTACTACACGTCCAGCACTGACGGTGGGCCCTTTGAACTGGTTCCCCAG
>DAOWLV010000211.1 GCA_030643455.1 Candidatus Krumholzibacteriia bacterium
CTGGCATGCGGGCGTGGCCTCGGCCCTGGACGATCGTCCCTGGAGGGAAGGCCTGAGATCAACTCTGACCAGGATCGGCGACCTGGAACGGTTGTCCGCCCGTGCGGCCGCCGGTCGGATCGGCCCCTCAGGTCTTCGGCAACTCGGGGCCAACCTCGCCGCACTTGGGGAAATGAAGGCCGCCGCGGCCACCGCCGATCACACGGATCATCCAGTGACCCGCTGGCTCGATTCCATGCCCGACTTCGGTGTTCTGGCTGACGGGATTTTGGATACCATCGCCGAAGACGCGCCGGCCACCACGCGCAAGGCGGGCTACATCACCGAAGGCCTGGATGCCGAACTGGACCGGTGCCGTTCCATCGCCCGGGACAGCAAGGGTTATCTGGCCGGACTCCAGAGCCGGGAGAGGGAAGCGACCGGCATCTCCACTCTCAAGGTCGGCTTCAACCGGGTCTTCGGTTACTACTTCGAGGTGACCAAGAAACATCTGGACAAGGTGCCCGAACACTATCAACAGAAGCAGACACTGGTGGGAGCCTGCCGGTTCCACACCGAAGAACTCAAGGAAGCCGAAAGCACCATCCTGGAAGCGGAGGAAAAGGCCGATGGTCTGGAAACCCGGATCTTCCAGGAACTGCTGGATTTGATCTCGAGGCGACTCACCGATATTCGCGAAGCGGCACTGTTGACGGCCAACATCGACCTCATGCTGGCCTATGCGGATCTCGCGGAAATGAATGACTACTGCCGTCCCGAATGCGACGACTCCCTCGACCTTCTCATCACCGGTGGCCGGCACCCGGTTGTCGAGCAGTTGCTTGACCACGACTTCATCCCCAACGACACCATCCTGGACGGCTCCGCTCACCAGGTCCTGTTGCTGACCGGGCCGAACATGGGCGGCAAATCAACCTACCTGCGGCAAGTGGCCCTGATCACACTGATGGCCCAGGCCGGCGGTTTTGTTCCCGCCCGTACCGCGCGCATCGGCATCACCGACCGGATCTTTACCAGGGTCGGAGCCAGTGACAATCTTGCCCGGGGCGAATCCACCTTCTACATGGAGATGAGTGAAACCGCCCATATCCTGCACCAGATGAGCCGTCGCAGCCTGGTGATCCTCGACGAGATCGGCCGCGGCACATCCACTTACGACGGCCTTTCCCTGGCCTGGGCCATCACCGAATTCCTCAACAGTGACGAAGGTCCACGCCCCCGTTCGGTGTTCGCCACCCACTACCACGAATTGACCGAACTGGAGGCGGAGCTTGCCGGACTGGTGAACCTGCGGCTGGAGGTCAAGGAGTGGGAGGGAAAAATCATCTTCCTGCACTCGGTGGGGCCTGGCCGGAGCGACAAGAGTTACGGCATCCACGTGGCCCGCCTGGCCGGATTGCCCGAAAAAGTCCTGCTGCGGGCACAGGATATTCTTCAATCCCTGACAACCTCCGATAAACGGGATCTGCCTGCCCGAAGGGCTACGCGGGACCAAAGAGCAGGCGGTGCTTCCCTGGTGGCGGACCAGACCGCCAAACCTGACAGTCAATTGACCCTGTTCCGGGAAAGCGAACGGGATGCCCTGGAGGCCCTACGCGTTCTCGACCTGGATAAACTCAGCCCCATGGATGCCTTCATGTGGCTGATGAAGATCAAGAAACAACTTGAAGATTGAAGCCCAATCTCCTTCAAAAATGAGTCTTCCAGGTTCATCTGAGATTCGTTAAATGTAATGGTAAACCAAGGCTGGGCATCCGCCGATACCATATGCAGTATATTGAGACCGGGTTGCACTTCGGCCCGCCGGCAACGGCGGAATATTCTGGAGAGTCGTGGCGGAAATTATCAAATGGCCGGTAGTTCTTGTATACCCGGGAGAGGATGAGCTCACCCTGCTGGCGGATCTTTCCGCTCGCCGGGATGTCCGGATCGTGGCCGTGATCGATCCCGAAGGCTTATCGATCGGAACGAGCCTGGCCGAAATCATGGGTTTGCGGGTCATCAAGGACCTGGCACAGCTGGATCCGGGCTCGGCTACCTACCTCGTGCATCCGCCCCTGAACGATCAGGTCTCCCTCATCGTCGATCAGGCGGGAGATTTCAATCTGGAACCTGTCAGCGCCCGGGAATTTCCCCAGTTGATGGCCGGACCTTTTCTCACCGATCCACGATTCCCGACCGACACGAGGACCAAACCCAGGTTCACACCCGGCATTTTCACCGGCAAAACAACTGCCGACCGGCCCGATTTCGACCTCCTCGAACTTGAAACCGCCGCCATTCACCGAACCCTGAGTCGGATCGAGGAAGCGCTCGACCGGGAAGGCCTGTTGCGCTGGCTCTTGAGTCTGGCCACTCGGGCAACCACCGCCGGCAGCGGGTCCATCATGCTCTACGACCACAATTCCGAGGAATTGTACGTGGCCTTTGCCTACGGCTTGAGCCAGCACACCGTCCACCGAACCCGAGTCCGCCTCGGCCAGGGCATTGCCGGCGGTGTGGCCGAATCGCGCAAGGCCGTGTTCATCACCGACAACAAACATCCCGGAGCCAGTCGGGACCGCTCGGGTATATCCGAAGCCATCTGCGCACCCATCGTCTGGGAAGGGAAACTTCTCGGAGTCCTGAATATCTCCGCAACCGACGGCGAAGGGCGCCTGGCCGGCAACGCCATGGCCACCATCGAAAGCATGACCCATCGATTCGCCATGATCCTGGATCGTTTCCTTCGCCTGCAAACCGTTCGGGACGGCGAATTGTACCGGTACATGGAAGATGAATTCACGCGGGACACCGGCTCCCCCGAGGCTGTGGCTTCCACCTTGTGCACCTGGGCGGAGGATCTGCGCAATGCCGCCGGGGCCGTCACGGCGTCCATAGGGGTTTTGACCAGCGATGGGGACCTGTTTGTCGCCCATCCGGGTGAAACCGAATACGAATCCCCACCATCGCCGGAAAAGGCGGATGTCCTCAGTTCCGGAAATCCCCTGGTGCTGCGACCCGGGGATCGCGCAGACGTCGACCCCACCGATGTGCTCAGTGAAACCTCGGTATTCATTCTCCCGGTGGGACGCGAACCCCTGAAGGCCCTGCTGACCGTCGAGTTCGCTTCCGCGGCCAGGGCCCACCAGTTCCATTCGATCAGCAGCGAGATCCTGTACCTGATCAACCGGCACCTGAACGACTACCTCGATCGCGCCGCCACGGCCGACCAGGTGGACCGGCTGACCACCCTGGCCACGGCCCTGTCCGAACTGGCCGCCGGCCCGGACCGGCCCGGCAGCCGGGACCGAATGCTTTCCGCTGCCTGCCGCCTGACCGGGGCCACCGAGGCCATGCTCTTGACCGCCGCTGACGCCGCTGCCATGGATGATGAACCGAGAAGCACAAGCACCCTGCACGAGGAAGCTGCCCGGCTCCTGGACGACACGGGGCAGGGGGGCTGGCAGTCGACCGTCCTGGAAACCCGGGACGAATCCGGCGAACCAGGCCCCGGCAGGTCACTGATGGTCGTGCCTCTCGAATCCGAAAGGCCGTTCCCCGGTCTGGTACTGCTGGACAAGCGCCGGCTGCATCCTCTGGACGGCGCGAGTTTCACCGAATTCGACGCCCTCTTCGCCCGGCGCCTGCTGCCTTTGCTCGCCATGGCGACCGAACAGGCCCATTCAGAGGTCACCGGAACCTCGCCTGACATCCCCGGTGATCAAGGTGTCACCGCCCCTGCGGCTACCGACAATTTCTCGGGCACCCAGGACGCGCTGACGGAAATCCTGCGGATGGAAATGGATCGTTGCGACCGGTATCACACCATGGTCGGCCTGGCTGCCTTCCGTATTCCCGACCGGGAGTCGGCTTCTGTCCCGGTGAATGCTTTGGTGGCTGATATCTCCCGCCGCCTGCGCAGCTCCGATCACACGGCTTGCCTGGAGGACGGCACTATCATGGTGATCGTCCCCGAAGACATCCAATCCCTTCCCAGGCTCCAGAAAAGGGTGACCGCCGTATTGCGCAGCCTTGCGAACGATGAAGATCTGGTGGTGCAGAGCTCTTCACGGGTCTATCCCGGGGGTGGCGACAGCCCGGCCCAACTCATCAATTCCGTGCTCGGAGCCCTGCCCGGTTGACGCGCGCCCCGCTCCTGTATACCCTTCCCCAACCAAATGATCGGAACAGGACCCGCAACTGCAGGCAATGAGGATCGGTGTGAAAGGCAGCATGGCCAGCAAGCCCGCCAAGATCAGGGTTCTCGACAACAGCACCATCGACCGCATCGCCGCGGGTGAGGTTGTCGAGCGCCCCGCATCCATCGTGAAGGAACTGGTGGAAAACGCCCTGGACGCGGGTGCCCGCCAGATCACCATCTCTTTCGAAGAAGGCGGCCTGGACCTGCTTTCGGTGGAGGACGACGGCCACGGCATCGCCTTCCGTGATCTTCCCCTGGCCTTCGAACGCCACGCCACCAGCAAGATCGCAACCGCGGCCGACATCATGCAGGTCGGCAGCTTCGGTTTCCGCGGCGAGGCCCTGGCCAGTATCGCTTCTGTCAGCCTGGTCCGCTGCGTCAGCCGTGTTGCCGACGAGGACCTGGGCGGCCTCATAGAAATTTCCGGCGGCGAAATCACCCTCCGAGAACCCGCTCCAAGGAATCCCGGATCCACCATCACCGTCCGCGACCTCTTCTACAACGTGCCCGCCCGGCGGAAGTACATGAAGTCGGCCCAGGCCGAAAAACGGGCCATCATGAAACTGATGACCCAGCTGGCTCTGGCGCACCAGGACATCCGCTGGATCGTGAGGTCGGGTTCCGACATCGCGCTTGATCTGCGCCCCGCCGATTCCTTGACGGACCGAGCACGTGACCTGCTGGGCTCTTCGGTGATGGAACACATGGCAAGATTCGAGATGGAAAAGGGCGGGTTCAGCATCGGCGGCCTGGCCTCTCGGCCCACCTGGACACGCGGCAACAGAGAGCAGCAGTTCATCTTCATCAACCGCCGTCCAGTGGAAAACCGTGCGCTGTCACAGGCCATCGCACAGGCCTACCGAGAGGTCGTGCCGGGCGGACGGCATCCTGTGGTCATCGCTTTCCTGCAGGTTCCCCAGGGCGAGGTCGACGTCAACGTCCATCCCGCCAAGACCGAGGTGCGTCTTCTGATGGAGCGTGAGATCTTCGGCATGCTCAAAAATGCTCTCCAGGAAGGATTGAGCCTCCGAAAAGCCGATGACCTGAGGCCCTGGAGTGGGGATACCGAGCCGGGTACGGCTGGAGACGCTACCCAGCGTATCGCCGATGCCCAGGACGATTACCTGGCCCGCTACTTCCAGCGCGGCGGCTCGGCCGGATTCGAATTCAAGGGCGTGCCTGCGGGCCAGGGTCAACTCTTCGGGGCGTCGGCCCTGCGGTCCTCTTCTGGCGAAGAACAGGACGGTGAGGGGCTTTACGTCGGCCTGCCGGGCGTTGGTGATGCTGCCCTGCATTCCGCACCCTTCTGGCAGCTTCACCGCACCTACATCGTCACCCAGATCCGCGGCGGCCTGGTGCTGATCGATCAGCACAACAGCCATGAACGCATCCTCTACAACGAAGCCAAACGTGCCCTGGAGGAACGTGGTGAAGTGGCTGGCGTGCCCACCCAGCAGCTGTTGTTCCCCGCCCATCTCGAACTGACGCCCGGCCAGGTCCAGGCCTGGCAGACCCACTCCGACCAGATGAAGGCCATGGGCTTCACGATCGAACCCTTCGGCGGGCAGAGCATCCTTGTGCAGGGTATTCCGGCCAGCCTGAAGAACTGGAACGAGGGGCGCCTTCTGCTGGACATGCTCGACGACCTGGCCTGGGACGACAAACCCAGCCAGGAAAACCAGGTGGACCTGCTGGCCAGCTACGCCTGCCACGCCGCCGTGCGCGCGGGCGAGCCGTTGACGATTCCCGAGATGCAGAACCTGGTGGACCAGCTGTTCGCCACCGACACGCCCCTGTCGTGCCCCCACGGGCGGCCTACCCTGATCCAGTTCACCCTGGAGGAACTGGAGAAAAGGTTCGGGCGGAGTTGAGATGACTTCTCCCGTTAAATTCGATCCTGAAAAAAGGCCCCC
>DAOWLV010000279.1 GCA_030643455.1 Candidatus Krumholzibacteriia bacterium
AGCCTATCCCGAACTGGCCGAACGCCGGGACCGGGTGCTGAAGGTGATCCTCCAGGAGGAGGAGCGCTTCAGCCGGACTCTCACGGCGGGGCTGCAGGTCTACGGCGAGTTCAAGGCTCTCATGGAATCCGAGGGGCGCACTCGCCTGACGGGTGATGAGGCTTTCAAACTGCACGACACCTTCGGATTTCCCGTGGACCTGACCGCAATCGTCGCCAGCGAGGACGGTTTCACGGTGGACCTTGATGGTTTCAAGGTTTGCATGGAAAAGCAACGGACCCAGAGCCGGAAGGAAAAACGGTTCATGGAGGGAATATCACCCTGGCAGCCGGTCGATCCGGCGCGGGACCTGGCTGGATTCAGGGCCGTATTCACCGGGTACGATGAATTGACCACCGATACCGAAGTCGTGGCGGTTCGGGCCGCCGGCTCCGATGACCGGGACCGACCCTTGTCCCATCTCCTTTTTGCCAGTTCCCCGTTCTACGCGGAAGCCGGGGGACAGGTCGGCGACATCGGGAAGCTCGGAGTCGCCGGCGGTGCCAGGGATATGGAGGTACTGGGCGCCGTCGTTTCCGAAGAGGGCTCCGTGGCCGTTGTCTTGGGAGACGCCGACGAACTGGTGGAAATGTACCGCACGGGTGACCAGGTCAAATTGCGGGTGGATCCCGCCCATCGGTTGGGCGTGATGCGCAACCATACGGCCACCCATCTTATGCATGCGGCCCTGCGCAACGTTCTGGGCGATCACGTGGAACAGGCCGGCAGCGTGGTTGATACCGACCGTCTGCGCTTCGACTTCCGCCACGACAAGGCCGTCACGACCGAGGAATTGCGGCTGATCGAACACGAGGTCAATGAAGCGATCCTGTCCAACGGGGCCGTCACCAGTCACCAGGATGTTCCCATCGATGAGGCCAAGGAGCGGGGCGCCATGGCCCTGTTCGGGGAGAAATACGGAGACAAGGTTCGCATGATCGAGATCCACGGGGGCCATCAGACCGACTCGGATCTCGCGGAGGATTCCGGACCGGTCTATTCCATCGAACTTTGTGGGGGGACCCACTGCCGCCGCACCGGGGACGTGGGTCTGTTCCGCATCCTCGGCGAAGGTAGCGTGGCGGCAGGCGTCCGGCGCATCGAGGCGGTGAGTGGGGAAGTCGCGTTGGCCCGCTCGGTGGAAGACAGGGACCAGCTGGGGGAAATCGGATCGCTGCTGCGCGCCGATGGAGGATCTCTTGCCGAACAGACCGCCCATCTGATCAGTGAACGCGATGAACTCCGCAGGGAACTGGCGAAGATCCAGCAGGATTCCGCCCGCGACTCCCTGGCGGACGTCCTCAGTGCTCCTCGCGACGTGGCCGGTCTGAAGGTTGTCACGGCCCTGGTTTCCGCCGAGGACAAGAACGCATTCATGCAACTGGGAGATCACGTACGTGACAAGCTGGGTGCCGCGGGTGTAGTGGTCCTGGCGACCGAACTGGCCGGGAAGGCCACCCTGCTGGTCACAGTGACGACGGACCTGGTGGAGTCCAAGCGTCTTCACGCAGGGAATCTGGTCAAGGAAATTGCGGCTGCAGGTGGAGGCAGGGGAGGCGGCCGGCCCAACATGGCCCAGGCCGGCATGCCGGATGCCGAGGCCCTGGGCAAGGCCATCGCGGCCGCGGACGGCATCATCGCCGCGCAGGCCGCCGGCTGATCAGGAGGGTTCGGGACCGCTGTCCGTCAAGGGCAGGTCGCCCCGACAGCCTCGGCCATCCTGGGCAGATCCGAGAGGTTCACAATCCCGTCCCGGTAAAAATCCGAACGGAAATCGTCGCTGAAAAAGAAGTCTTCCGTGAAAAGCTGAACATCTGAAAGGTTCACGGTCCGATCTCCATTGAGGTCTGGGCTGTTGAAGCTCAGGTGTACCCCTGACGTCAATTCCAGCTCCATTCCATTGATCAAGACCACGGTCAGGGCCTGGCTGTGACCTCCACCGAGCAGGGGATTGAGCCACTGGGTCGTGCCGTCGGCGCCCGTGTTGGCATCCGCGATGGTTCCACCGTTGCACGGAACCAGGCCGTTGTCTTCGGACTCCAGCCACATGTCTTCCGCAGGATAATTGGCGATCGGCACCCAGTTGAAATCCACAATCAACAGGGTAATGGTGGCGTCTTCGATACCCCCCGTCGGCAGTCTGGCCTGGTCAAACGAGTCACCGCTCCCATCGGGAACCACAAACAGGGTAAGGGTTTCCGGACCCTGGTAGGCCATTTCGTATTCGCCATAGGGCCAGACGCCGATGCCGGTGGTCTGGGCGTAGGTCACCGGAACAAGGAGAAGACAGGCAAGAAATGCGGAAAGGGAAAGGCAGAAACGGCGAATCATGATTTTTACCCCCTGGTAAGAGCAGGATTTCGCTGGCGATTCTCCCGGAACGGCACGCAACCGCACCGGGAGCTTCCAACCACATGAATCGATCAGGGGTGATACGGTTCCGTAGTCATCTAATGATACCTCACTTGAAGTTTCAATTCAAGTCACGTCGGCCTCACGGAAATGAATGAACTGGTCGGGGTCCTTGCGGGTAATCCCCGGAACCATTGCTCCTTCGGCCGGATACCCCACCACCAGAAGCAGAAACGGCTTTTCGCTGCCGGGACGCTCCAGGATCCGGTTCAGGAATCCCATGGGACTGGGAGTGTGGGTCAGGGAGGCCAGACCGGCGTTATGCACCGCTGCGATCAGGAAACCGGAGGCCAGGCCGATCGATTCCTTGGTGTAGTAGAAACGGGTTTTTTCGCCCTCCGGATCCAGTCCGTAACGCTGTTCGAAGATGACGATCAACCAGGGTGCGGTCTCCAGGAAGGGTTTCTGTTCGTCCGTGCCCAGGGGGGCCAGGGCGTCCAGCCATTCCTGGTTGGCCCGGCCGTCGTAGAACCGCTGTTCCTCCTCTTCGGCGGCAAGCCGGATCTTTTTCTTGATCACCGGATCGCCCACAACCTCGAAGTGCCAGGGCTGCATGTTGGCGCCACTGGGGGCCTGGCCCGCGGCCTGAACGCAGGCGGCGATGATCTCGCGCGGCACGGGGCGGTCCGAAAAATCCCGCACCGTCCTGCGGCGCCTCACCAGTTTGTGGAAGCTCTGGGCGCGGGCGAGCATCACCTCTTCGGAGAGTTCGGGCAAGCCGTCGTAGGGGATATGTTCGGAATCGTGCATGGGTCTCTCCGGTCCTGGGAATATCGATGAATAACCCGGGTTTAGGGAGTATAGTAACACCACGAATTCAACGAAGCTCGCCGCATGACAAAAAAACGGGGCGGCCTGGACGACCACCCCGTTACGACTCACTGACGGATGCTACTCAGCCAAAGAAACTTCCTTGTCACTGACAGCAGTGTCCGGCTCGGCGAATTTTCCCTGCGGAATCCCCAGGAACTCACGCCTCAGGTACTCGTGCATCTCACGGTCAGGATCCTTCAGTTCGGCAGGCAGCAGAAACTGGAATTCCGTGGCACTGTCCATGGCCAGGATGGAATGGCACAGAGTGCAATCGTAGGGGATGGATTGCCCCGCTTCATCAACCATGTCCCGGTTGTGGCAGCGGAAACACCCGGTGTCGTTCTTGTGTCCGAGATGCGAGGGGTAGGTGTTCCAGCCGACGTTCATGCCGGGGAAGTTGTTGTTGGAATAGATGAGCTGGAGTTCGGTGACCATCAGGTCCACGTCCTGGAGGTTGACGGGTGCGTCGTGCTTCTGGCGCAGGTAATGACCGCGAACCTCGTTTTCGATACCCTTGAGGGCATCGGCCTTGGTGGTGCCATAGCGGCCGAGCAGTGCTCCAAGTCCCACCTTCTTGGCGAAGGGGAGGCCGCGGCTGATCTTGCCGGCGGCCAGGGCCTGGTCGAGGGCTGCTTCCGGGTCCTGGTAGATGTGGGTTGGCCGGTTGTGGCAATCCACACAGTCCATGGAACGGGCCTCGGCTGTTTCCGTTTCATCACCGGAGGGTTTGCCGGCCTTGCGGTTGGTGTACCGGTGGAATTCGTCCCCGCGTTTGATTTCCACCCACTCCATCGCAAGGCGTTTCTCGTCGACGGCCTGGTAGCGAACCTCGTTGGCCTCGGCGATGTGCCAGTGGATGGTGCCGTGCGAATCGTCGGCGCCGGACCCTACCTTCAAGGCCAGGGTGGTGAACCTGCGTGTGGATTCCTGGTCGAACCGGAAGGTCTGCAAGGACTTGATCCGGTCCCCGAAGAACTTGTCCGGCCAGTGGCATTTTTCGCACGTTTCCCGGGCCGGTCGCAACTGGTGCACCGGGGTGGGAATGGGCCGTTCATACAGGTCGAAAGTGGCCGAGACCACCTGCCACAACCCGTTGAGTTTGGCGTCCAGCAAGGCCTGGGCGCCTTCGCCGACATGGCAGTCGACGCAGCGCACATGGGCGTGGGGAGAGTTCTGATAGGCCACCCATTCCGGTTCCATGACCGAATGGCAGGCGGTGCCGCAGAACTTCGGCGAGTCCATGAAGTGGAGCATGCGGGCGCCGCCGATACCCAGGAACAGGATGTTCACCACCGTCAGCAGGGCGATGGTGCCCATCAGGGACGAGCCGAGCCTTTTGGCCTTGGTCATGTCGTCGGGGAATCTCTGGGTGAGCAATTCCGAAGTCGAACGCCCGGTGGCCCGGCGGAACTGCCACCAGCCGAGCGGGACCAGGATCAGGCCCACCAGGAACAGGGCCGGCAGGGCCATGTAACTGATGAGCCCGACGTAGGAATTGGTCAGGATTCCCGCGATCTGCAGCAACTCGAAGAACACGAAGAGCAGGAAGGAGGAGGTCGCCAGGGCGACCCCCACCGTTCCCGTCCAGTTCGTCATGATGCCGCGGATGAAGAGCTGGAACCGCTTCATCGATCAGCCTCTTACTTGGTGTTGA
>DAOWLV010000079.1 GCA_030643455.1 Candidatus Krumholzibacteriia bacterium
GCCGAGGAACTGGTTGATCCGCGGCCCTGGGCCACCGGAAAGCTGGCCGAGACCTTCGAACTCTACCCGGATATCGGCACCCTCCTGCCCGCCATGGGTTACGGGGATGAACAGATCGCGGACCTGGAGAAGACGATCAACGCCGTCGAATGCGATGCCGTGGTGATCGGGACTCCCATCGACCTGAGCCGGATCGTCAAGATCGACAAACCCACCGTTCGGGTTTCTTACGAACTCCAGGAGATCGGCTCGCCGAATCTGGAACAATTGCTGGCCAAATTCATCGGCTAGCGGAATCGCATGTTGGCCGGCCGCGCGTATTGCGGTCGGCCGGCACTCATTGCGGGAGGAAATACGTGAACATCCACGAATATCAGGGCAAGGAGATCTTCACCGATTTCGGTCTGCCGGTTCCCGGGGGAACCGCGGTCCAGTCGGTGGACGATGCAGTGGCCAGTGCCCAGGAGTACGGCCTGCCTGTCATGGTCAAGGCTCAGGTTCTGATCGGGGGACGGGGCAAGGCCGGCGGGGTCAAGTTTTGTGAAACCATCGAGGACGTGAAGAAAAACGCTACCAACATCCTGGGGATGGACATCAAGGGCCACACCGTGCGCACTGTCCTTGTCACCCCGGCGGTCGATATCGACAGCGAGTTCTACATCGGCATGCTGATCGATCGCAATACCAAGCGGGTCATGCTGATGGCCAGCGCCGAGGGTGGGGTCGAAATCGAACAGGTGGCCAAGGACACGCCCGAACTCATCTTCAAGCAGATCATCGACCCCCGTTTCGGGCTTCTCGACCACGAGGCCATGGACATGGGTATGCGTCTGTGCCCGGACGACATTAAGAGGGCGCGCCAGCTTGCCGCTGCCATGCAGAAGCTCTATGTGGCCTTCATCAATTCGGACGCCAGTCTGACCGAGATCAATCCCTGGATCTTCACGACCGAGGGCGTTGGCCACGCCATCGATGCCAAGGTCAGCCTGGACGACAACGCCATGTTCCGGCATCCCGGTTACGAGGCCCTGCGGGATCTCGAGGCCGAGGACCCCAGCGAACGCGCTGCTCGCGAGGCGGGCCTGAGCTTCGTGAAACTGTCGGGCAACGTGGGGTGCCTGGTCAACGGCGCCGGCCTGGCCATGGCCACCATGGACCTGGTCAAGTACTACGGCGGCCAGCCGGCGAACTTCCTGGACATCGGCGGCAGTTCGAATCCGGAGAAGGTCGTCAACGCCCTGAACATCATCCTGGCCGACAAGGAAGTGAAGGCCATCCTGTTCAATATCTTCGGAGGCATCACCCGGTGTGACGACGTGGCCAACGGAATCATCGCCGCAACCGAATCCATGGATATCGACGTACCGATTGTCGTGCGCCTCATCGGGACAAACGAGGAGGAAGGCCGCGCCCTTTTGGCCAAGACCAACCTCGTATCGGCCGATACCATGGACGACGTGGTCAAGAAAGCAATCGAACTGGCGGGCTAAAGACCCTGGATTTGTGTACTTTACGGCGTTGAGTTACGCCAGGACGAGGAGAATTTCAACATGGCGATATTTGTCGACGACTCGACCAAGGTTGTCGTTCAGGGGATCACCGGCCGGGATGGAGGATTCCATTCGGCCGAGATGCTTGCCTACGGAACCAAGATCGTGGCCGGGGTAACTCCCGGACGTGGCGGCCAGAAGTTCCAGGACCAGGTTCCCGTTTACGACACGGTCAAGGAGGCTGTCAGTGAACATGGCGCCAACACGTCCGTGATCTTCGTGCCGCCTTTCGGTGCTTCCGGGGCCATCTACGAAGCGGCGGACGCAGGGTGCAAGCTCATCGTCTGCATCACCGAAGGTGTTCCCACCGTGGACATGGTCAAGGTCATGCCCTACCTCGAAGAACGGGGCGTACGCCTGATCGGTCCCAATTGCCCCGGCCTGCTGGCCCCGGGCATCGCGAAGCTGGGCATCCTGCCCACCAGCATCGTCAAGGAAGGACCCGTGGGCCTGGTTTCCCGCTCCGGCACCCTGACCTACGAGGTTGTCTACCAGTTGAGCGCGGCGGGACTCGGCCAGACGACCTGCCTGGGCATTGGCGGTGACCCGATCATCGGGACCACCTTCATGGATGCCATCATCGCCTTCAACGAGGACCCCAAGACAGAGGCCTTCGTGATGATCGGGGAAATCGGCGGCGACGCCGAGGAGCAGGCCGCCGAGTACATCAAGGCGAACGTCAAGAAACCCGTGGTGAGTTTCATCGCGGGTCAGACGGCGCCTCCCGGCAAGAAGATGGGCCATGCCGGCGCCATCGTCAGCGGGGGCACCGGTACGGCGGCCGAAAAGAAGAAAGCCCTCGAGGCCGCGGGAATTCCCGTGGCTGAAAGGCCCATGGACATCGTGCCTCGTCTCCAGGAAATCTGGAAGAAATAGCGCGAAAATCCCCGGACGGGATTACCATGACGGCGGGCGGATCCGGTGGCGAAAACCGGAACCGTCCGCTGAAACGCAATAGACCGCAAAGGACAGAGGAAAATGCAGCAGACATATTTCATGATCAAACCGGAAATCGTGGCAGCCGGCGACCAGAAGATCGGCGCCATTCTGGCCATCGTCAACACGGCCGGATTCCGTGTCACCGGACTTCACATGCGCCAGCTGGACCGGGCCCTGGTCGAGGATTTCTACGGGGAGCACCGTGAGCGCCCCTTTTACGGGGATCTGTGCGACTACATAACCGGCGGACCCGTCGTGGCCATCCGCCTCGAGAGGGAAAATGCCGTGGCCGCCCTGCGCGAATTGATCGGAGCCACAAACCCCTCCGAAGCAGCCACCGGCACCATTCGCGACCTTTTTGGAGTCTCGCTCCAGAACAACGCGGTTCACGCCTCGGCCAACACGGATGACGCGGCCCGGGAACTGGGCCTGATTTTTGGGTAGAGGGCTCAATGACGGATGTGGGCAACTTGACACCGTACCAGGAGCCTATTAAGGTGGGGCGCTTGATTTAAGATGAAACTTGACCTCGACAGGCAGGAAACCGGGCACTCCGATCTCGCCATTTGCGGGACGCTGAAGCTCGGTCTGCCCGACGGACGGCCCTCCGAAGCCCAGGTTGAAGGAATCCTGGAAGTTCAGAACCTGGAAAGCCGTGTCCTGGTGAACGGCAGTCTTCAGGCCGAAGGTCTGGCCGAATGCGGCGGGTGTCTGGAGGAATTCACGGTCCGCTGGGATGTACCGGTAGAGGTCATGGTCCTGCGGGATGTCGATTCCGATGAAAGCGAAGGGGCAACCCTTCTGATCCTTCAGCGGAAGGGGGAAGTGAACCTTCATGACTCCCTGCGTGAATGTACGATTCTCGCCTATCCGCAGGCTCCGTTGTGCAAGCCCGACTGCAAGGGATTGTGTCCCGGGTGCGGAATCGACCGCAACCAGGCCACCTGTGATTGCAGCGAAAACGAGATTGATCCCAGATGGGAAGGGCTGCCCTAGTCAGCCCGATTCCTGGAGGAAGAAAAAATGGCGGTTCCCAAGAAAAAAACGTCCCAGTCCCGCAAGGGCAAGCGCCGGGCCAACTGGCATCTCACCAAGCCCGACCCGAACAAGTGTCCCCACTGCAGCGCACCGCGTCTGCCGCACCGGGTTTGTCGGGAGTGTGGCTATTACGGCGAGCGTGAAGTTCTCGTGGTGGAATCCTAGCAGTTTTTTCCATTCGGCAAGGAGGTCGGCGTGACGAACAAGGCAAGACCCGTCATTGCTGTTGATGCCATGGGCGGCGACCACGGCCCCGAGGTTGTGGTTTCCGGCGCCCTGGCCGCCCTGCCTGTGGATTTCCCCTATGACCTGCACCTTTACGGCGATTCGGAGGCCATCGAAGCCGAATTGGCCCGGCACACCTCCAACGAATTGCCCGTCACAATTATTGCCTGTACCCAGGACATCGAGATGGGGGAGTCGCCGGCCTCGGCCATCCGGTCCAAGAAGGACAGCCCCATTGTCCGCTCCATGACCGACCAGAAGGCGGGCCGGGTCCAGGCGGTCGTATCGGCGGGTTCGACCGGGGCCATGGTCGCCGCCAGCCTGATTATTCTCGGGCGCCTTCCGGGAGTGGATCGTCCCGCCATCGGCACGGTGATTCCGACCGTCAAGGGAGAATTGCTTCTCCTGGATGCCGGGGCCAATGTGCAGTGCACGGCCGATCATCTGGTCTCCTTCGCCCGGATGGGCCAGGTGTTCGCCCGGGAAATGATGGGCCTGGCCAATCCCGCCATCGGCCAGCTCAACATCGGCGGGGAACCCAAGAAGGGTACCGAATTGAACGTCGAAACCTTCCAGCTCCTCGAAAAAAGCGAATTGAATTTCATTGGCAACGTTGAAGGCAACCAGCTCATGCTCGGTCCGTGTGACGTCATAGTCACCGACGGTTATACCGGCAACAACACCCTAAAGATGGTCGAGGGTTTCGCCCGCTTCATGGGGGCCCTGAGCAAGCGGCCTGACCTGACCGCTGAAGAACAAGCCGCCTTCGCTCCGATTCTGCAGTACCTGGGGAAGAATTTTTCCTACGAGGTCAAGGGTGGCGCCATGTTGCTGGGCGTATCGGGGATCAGCATCATCGCCCACGGCCGCAGTTCGGCCCGGGCCATCACCAACGCGGTTGGTGAGGCCTGGGAACAGGTGCGGAACGATTTGCCTGCCAAGCTGGCCGCGGGGATGTCATGACCGATATCCTGCACAGGGTACCCATGATCTTTCCCGGGCAGGCTTCGCAAAGTGTAGGCATGGCCAGGGATCTGACCGACAGCAGTGGCCCCGCTTCGGATTTCCTGAATGAAGTCAACACCGTCCTGGGTGAGGATTTGACGGGGATCATGTTCGAAGGACCCGGCGAGGTTCTCACTGAAACCCGGAACGCCCAACCCGCCATTCTGGCCCATTCGGTCGCCGTCAGCCTGGCCTTGCGTGAACTTGGAGTAGCCCCATCGCTGGTGGCGGGCCACTCCCTGGGCGAATTCAGTGCGGCTGTGGCGGCCGACGCCCTGAAACCCGCCGATGGGCTGCGCCTTGTACGAAAACGAGGCGAGCTGATGTTTGCTGCCGGCCAGGAAATTCCTGGCACCATGGCGGCCGTCCTCGGTATGGGAGGGGATCAGGTGCGGGATATCTGCGCGCGGATTTCCGCGCAAGGTGGCGTGGTCGTTCTGGCCAACCACAATTCCGATACCCAGGTCGCGATTTCCGGTGATGCCAACGCCGTGGAAGCGGCTGGACAAGCACTCAAGGAAGCCGGGGCCCGGAAGGTCATTCCCCTCAACGTCAGCGGAGCCTTCCATTCTCCCCTGCTCGAAGGCGCGGCGGCCCAGTTCAGGGAATTCCTTTCCGGATTCGAAATCTCCGCTGCTTCGGTGCCCCTGGTGGCCAATGTCGATGCCCGGGCTGTCACCACCTCTGCGGACCTTTCCGAAGGTTTTGCCCGTCAACTCACCTCTCCCGTTCTTTGGCACGACATCATGGAAGTGATCAGCGGCGGTGGCGGAAACCCGCCCCGGGTCGTGTTGGAGGTGGGACCTGGCCGGGTGCTGACAAACCTTGCCAGACGCGCCTACCCCGAGGTAAAGTTTCTGCCCGTTGGGACCTCCGGGGACCTGGACCAGGTTCTGGACTTTCTGGCTGAAAACAATCCACCCGCGGACCAGGACGGCGACTGATGGGAAACGAGTCACAGGAGAAAGCCATGACCCAGGATACCGTCATCGTCACAGGGGCCAGCCGGGGCATCGGTGAAGCCATAGCCCGGGAACTCGCCACCGCCGGATATCGCCTGGCCCTGGTGGCCCGCAGTGCGGACAAACTCCAGTCACTGGCGGCGGAGCTTGGCACGGGCGACGACGTTCTTTCCTTTCCAGGGGATATCTCCGACTTCGATGACGTCCAGCGCATCGTGAAGGAAATCCACGAGAAATTCGGCGGTATTTTCGGACTTGTCAACAACGCGGGCATGACCCGGGATGGCCTGTTTATGCGTATGAGCCCCGAAAACTGGCAGGCTCCAATTGACACCAATCTCAATGGGACCTTCTACTTTACAAGAGCTGTGGCCCCTATTATGATGCGTGCGCGAAAAGGGCGTATCATCAATATTTCTTCGGTGATAGGTTTGACCGGCAATGCCGGACAGGCCAACTATGCCGCCTCCAAGGCCGGCATCATCGCCCTGACCAAGTCGGTGGCCAAGGAACTTGGCAGCCGGGGGGTGACCAGTAATGCGGTCGCACCCGGTTTCATCGCCACCGACATGACCGCCGACCTTCCCGAGAAGGTGCAGGCGGACATGCTGGCCCAGATTCCCCTGAAGCGCTTGGGCGAGGGGAAAGATGTGGCCGGCGTGGTCAAGTTCCTGTTGTCTCCCGAGGCCTCCTACATCACCGGGCAGACCCTGGTGGTGGATGGCGGCATGATTGCGTAAGATAAACCTTTCACGTTCCCCAGGAGGGTAACCTGACATGGCTTCGATTCAGGAACAGGTGTACGAGATCATCCAGAGGAAATTGTCCGTCAACCCGGAGCAGATCACTCCCGAAGCTTCGTTCACCGAAGACTTGGGTGCCGATTCTCTCGACACGGTTGAGCTGGTGATGGATCTGGAAGAAGAGTTCAACATCACGATCCCGGAAGAGGATCAGGAAAAACTGCGCACGGTTCAGGATGCGATCGACTATCTGGAGTCGCACCTCGACTGACCGAAATCCAAATCCGGGTGGGGGACTTCATTCCCGACCCGGCGCAGGTTGCCCGGTTCCATCTGCTTTGTGTGGTGGAGCCGGGTATATGATTATGACACTGGTTTGACCGGGAGGCCGGTCGGTGAATCCTGGAGGTGGAGCCTTGGCCCCGCGCAAAGTCGTAATTACCGGTATGGGAATGTTGACTGCCGTCGGAAACGACAGGGAGTCCAGCTGGAAAGCCCTTGTTTCCGGCACCAACGGCGTGACGGATATCGAAGGGATGGACACGGAGGGGTTCAAGACCAGATTTGCCGGCCAGATCAAGGATTTCGATCCTCACAAGTGCATGGATCCGAAGGAAGCCCGCAAGGCCGACCGCTTTGTTCAGTTGGCGATGGCAGCTTCGGTCGAGGCCATGGAGCATGCCGGCATCACCGAGGTTTCGGACCCTTTCCGGGCCGGGGTCATCATCGGATCCGGTATCGGTGGCATGCTCACCTTCGAGAACCAGCATAGCCGCTTTGTCAAGCGAGGTCCTCGCGGTGTTTCTCCCCTGTTCATTCCCATGATGATCGGGGACATGGCCGCCGGCCTGGTCTCCATCAGGTTCGGGTTCCGCGGCGCGAACTACTGTACGGTAAGTGCCTGCGCTTCGGGTGGTCACGCCATCGGGTCGGCCTATGACCAGATTGTCCTTGGCCATGCCGACGTCATGATTTCCGGCGGTGCCGAAGCCGCCATCTGCAACATGGCCCTGTCCGGCTTCGGGAACATGAAGGCCCTTTCCACGCGGAACGACGATCCCGCCACGGCGAGTCGGCCGTTCGATGTGGACCGCGACGGCTTTGTGATTGGTGAAGGTGCGGGTATCCTGGTCCTTGAATCCGAGGAGCATGCGCAAGCTCGCGGTGCTGCCATTCTGGGTGAAATCTGCGGGTACGGGATGACCGCCGACGCCTACCACATGACGCAGCCCGATATCGAGGGCAGGGGTGCGGTGGGTTCCATGGCCCAGGCCCTGCATACCTCTGGTCTCACTGCTGACCAGGTGGGTTACATCAACGCCCACGGCACGTCGACCTTCTTCAACGACAAAGTGGAAACCGGCGCCATCAAACAGGTGTTCGGCGACCACGCCGCCAAGCTGAAGATCAGTTCCACGAAATCCATGATTGGACATCTGCTGGGTGCCGCAGGTGGTGTAGAAGCCGTGATCACGGTCTTGGCCATGAACCAGGGAGTTCTTCCTCCGACCATCAACCTTGTCAACCCTGACCCGGAGTGCGATCTCGATTACTGTGCCAATGAGGCGGTGCAGCAGGATGTGGAATACGCCCTTTCCAATTCCTTCGGTTTCGGGGGGCACAACGTGACCCTCTGTTTCCGGGCCCGGCGGTAACCGGTCAACCGCACCCGCCAGAAAGGCCCAGGAAAATGGGGCTTAAAGATTCACTCCAACAGGTGCTTGCCAGATTGGCCGGTGGCTCGGTTGCTCCGGACAGTCCTGTTGTGCCACTCGATGACGGGGATATCGAGGAGAGTTGCCGGAAACTGGAAGCGAAATTGGGTTATTCCTTCCGGGACATATCTCTCCTCAAAAATGCTCTTCTTCATCGCTCCCACGTGCACGTCACCGGGCAGGGCCGTGAACGGTCCAATGAAAGACTCGAGTTCCTGGGAGACGCCGTTCTCGGCCTGGTGGTCAACGAGGATCTCTACCAGAAATTTCCGGACCGATCCGAGGGTGATCTGACCAAGATGAAGGCCCTTCTGGTCTGCGGGGCGCGTTTGTCCGAGGTGGCCGGCCATTTCGATCTTGGCGTGCACATCCGGATGAGTCGCAGCGAGGCGGCCACCGGGGGCCGGCAACGGTCCTCGATCCTGGCTGACACGACGGAGGCCCTGATCGGCGCGGTTTATCTGGACGGCGGCCTGGGAGCCGCGCGGGGTGTCATCCAGCTGCTTGTCCTGGCCGACAGTGACCGCGTGCTGACCAAGCGATCCCTGCGGAATTACAAGAGCCGCCTCCAGGAATTGATTCAGGCGCGCCACAAGAGTCCGCCTCGCTACCGGGTCCTGGAAGTCGAAGGACCGGATCACGACCGGCTGTTCAAGGTGGCGGTCACGTTCAACGGCAGACCGTTGGGTCAAGGCGAGGGACGCAACAAGAAGACAGCGGAACAGAATGCGGCCCGGGAAGCTCTCGAGACCCTGGAAAGGGATCCGGAACAATTGGACCGGAATCGTGGTACCTCTGAATAATCATCGATCCTGACCAAGGAGCCCCGGTGGCGAACTCCTTCCAAAGAATCCTGCTGCTGGTGCTGATCGCAGCCATGCTCCCCGGGTCATTGTTGCCTGGACCGGCCTTTCTGGGAGTCCCCGTTGCCCTGGGCCAGGATGACGCACCCACCATTATCGAGGACGAGGACGTGCCGCCCGGTATCGCCTCGGGTTGGATCGTTGGCCACAAGCTGCTGTCCGAAGGCAAATCAGCCGAGGCCTTGCCTTATCTCCACATGGCCTACCGGGCTCATCCCGAAGTCGTTCTCATTGCCATGGATTTCCAGGAAGCCCTGGCCAGTGAGGGGTACCTGCGGGACGCCATCAACGTGATGGATACCCTGGTGGCGGCCTGGCCCGATTCCCAGTCCTTCCTTTTGCAGCGTTCGGCCCTGAATCTTTCCGCCGGTCGCCGGGACAAGGCACTGGACGATCTCCGGGCAATCCGCAGACAGGGTAACGTGACGGTAGAAGTCCTGGCTGCTGAAGCTTCCATCCTGGCATCCGAGGGCAAGACCGGTCAGGCGCTGGACGTTCTGAGGGATGGTCTTCATCTCCACCCGGAACGTGGTCGGGACATATATCTCGAGATGGCCAGGATCCTGAGGCAGGCCGACGATACCGGGTCGATTCCCGATCTCATGGATGAGGCCTTGTCTTCCTTTCCCGATGAACCGTTGATCTGGTTGGTGAAGATCCGGTCCCTGGCTGCCCTTTCAAGGCCTGACGAAGCCCTGGCTGCCGCCCAGGACGCCGACCGACATTTTGCGGAATTGCTTTCCTCTGCTGAACCGGAAAGCCCATATGATCCTATCGAGGATGGCGCCATTGCCGACGCACTTCCCTATGCCGGTTTGCCTGGCGATTCCTTTGCCGTGGAATTGGCCGACTATTACGCCCAGCACAACCAGATCGATCAGGCCCTTGCCATCCTCAAACCCCTTTCGGACCGGGGAGAGCTCGCCCTTACCCCGAGCCTCTGGCTGGGCAGGCTGTTGCTCGGTACC
>DAOWLV010000177.1 GCA_030643455.1 Candidatus Krumholzibacteriia bacterium
CGAAATTCCGGAACATGGCAAGCACGATGGCCAGGGCCACAGCCGCTTCCGCTGCGGCGAGCACGATCACGAAGGCGGCCATGATCTGGCCGTCGATGCCGTGCTGCACATAGCGGGAAAAGGCCACGAAATTGATGTTGGCGGCGTTGAGCATCAGCTCGACGCCCATGAGGATCCCGACGGCGTTGCGGCGCGACATCACGGCAAACAGGCCGAGAGCGAACAGCGCAGCGCTGATGGTCAGGAAGTGGGGCAGTCCGACGTTCATGACTGCACCTCCGAATCCCCGTTTTCCGGTTCGTCTTGGGTGTTCTTGCTTTCCCGGATCAGGATGGCGGCGCCGATCATGGCCACCAGCAGGACCAGGGATATGTACTCGAACGGGAAGATGTAGTTCGTCATGAAGTTGGTGCCGATTTCCGCGACCGTGGGTACGGATTCGGTATGTCCGGCACCCCAGTCTACCGACGTGATCGTCTTGTAGAGCAGCCCGAACACCGCCAGGGACAGCACCCCGGCCGGCACGAACCGGTCCAGGCCGTAATTGGCACGCTTGCCCTGGGGCACACGCGTCATCATCACCGTGAACAGGACCAGCACCAGCACGCCGCCGACGTAGACCATCAGCTGGGTGACGGCAATGTAGTCGGCCCCCATATAGGCATATAGTCCCGCCACGCCGAACAAGGTGAACAACAGGGCGAAACCCGCGTGCACGATGTTGGGGCTGAACACCACCCAGACCGCTGGAACGATCGTCAGCAGGGCCAGGAGAACGAAGACCAGATCACCTGTCACTTGTCCTCTCCTTTGTCATCGGAAGGCTCGGTCGGGGCGGCCGGCTCGGCCGGGGTCGAAGGTTCCACCGGTGCGGCGGGCTTCACTTCGGCGGCAGGTTCATCGGCCACGGGTGCTGCCTCGGCAGCAGGTTCGGCCGCCGGTTTGGGCTTGGGTTTGGGTTTGTCTTCCTTGGGTTCCACCCACCACCCCGTGTCGATACGGGTGGCGCGGTGGCAGGGAATGGTCTGCTCGGTGGGATCCATGAACTCGTAGACCAGGCTGCGCCGGTCGTAGACCGAGTGGTCGTAGTCGTGGCTCATGGTGATCGAACCGGTGTGGCAGTTTTCGGTGCACATCGAGCACCAGATGCACTTGTTGTAGTCGATGGCGTAGCGGGTCATCATCCGCTCTTTGCCCTTGCCTTCGGACTCGATGTAGATGCAATCCACCGGGCAGAGTTTCGCGCAGATGTTGCACGCGTCGCACTTGGCCATGTCGTTGTGAACGAAGCCGCGGTAACGGTCGGGCAGGACCTGCCGCTCGTCCGGGTACTGCAGGGTCACCGGCTTGCGGTAGATGTGCTTTATGGTAATCGACATGCCCACCAGCGCCGTGCTGACAGCTTCGTAGATACTTTGGAAGTACTGGGCCATCGGTGCTACTCCGATTGTAAGTCCCAACAGTTGGCCAGGGGGATCAGCCCGCCTGACCGCTCACCATCATCCAGATCCCGGATCCGATCACGCAGATCAAGGTCACGGGAATCATCACTTTCCAGCAGAGATGCATCAGCTGGTCGACGCGCACGCGCGGCAGGGTCCAGCGCACCCACATGTTCAAGAAAACCATCATCACGCCCTTGATGATGAAGGTCAGGGCCGGGGGCAGGAAATCCAGGAACGGGATCGGCGCCCACCATCCGCCCAAAAAGATCATGACCGCGATCAGGGCGATCAGGAACAGGTTGGCATATTCTGCCAGGAAGAAGAACGCGAAGCGCATTCCCGTGTATTCGGTGTGGTAGCCGGCCACCAGTTCCGATTCGGTCTCCGGCATATCGAAAGGCCCGCGATTCGTCTCGGCGATCCCGGCGATGAAATACATGAAGAAGGCCACGAAAAGGAAGGGATCGCGGAAGATGAACCAGTTCAGCATCCCGCCCTGCTGGGCGATCACGATGTCCTGTGTGTTCAACGATCCGGTGTACATGACCACCGGAATCGTGGCCAGAGCCAGCGGAACCTCGTAGCTGATCATCTGGGCCGCGCCGCGCGCCGCGCCGTAAAGGGCCCACTTGTTGTTGGAGGCCCAGCCCGCCATCAGGATGCCGACGACGGCCATGCTGCTGACGGCGAAGATGTACATCAATCCCAGATCCAGGTCGGCGGCCACGAAGCCGGGCGCCCAGGGAATGGCTGCCCAGGCCAGCAACGAACCCAGCATCACCAGGATCGGGGCGAACACGTAAAGGCCCCGGTCCGCGTCGCGGGGAATGATGTCTTCCTTGGCGAGGATCTTCAGCATGTCCGCGATGGCCTGGGCCCACCCGTGCCAGCGGCCGGTGCGCATGGGGCCGTAACGGCTTTGCAGGAAGCCCGCGACCTTGCGCTCCATCCAGGTGAAGATGAGGGCGCACAGGGCCATGACGATGAACATCAGGGTGGCCATGATCGCCGCGCAGATGATGTGCATCACGAGGTCCGACATGCCGTCGGCGCCCGGAATTTTCAGGATCAGATCGGTGAGGATTTGCATTAGCGGTCAATCTCCCCGAGCACGATGTCCAGCGACCCGATGAGGGCCACGAGGTCCGATATCATCAAGCCGACCCCGACCTTCTCCATGACCTGGAGGTTGCAGAAGGAGGGGCTGCGCACCTTGTTCCGGAAAGCGGTCTGCCCGCCGTCGGCGATGATGTAATGGCCAAGTTCACCCTTGGCGCTTTCGACGCGCGAGTAGGCGGCGCCTGCGGGGGCCTTGACGATTTTCTTGAGTTCGATGGCCTGATACGGCCCGTCGGGCAGAGACTCGAGAGCTTGGCGGATGATCCGGCACGACTGCTCGATCTCCCGCACACGAACCATGTAACGATCCCAGCAATCGCCCACGGTTCCCTTTTCGCCCATCCCCACGGGAATCTCGAAATCGAACTTGTGGTACAGCGAGTAGGGATCGTCCTTGCGGCAATCGAACTTGACGCCCGACCCGCGCAGCACCGGCCCGGTGCAGCCGTAATCGATCGCGGTCTGCGGGTCGATGACCGCCACGTTGGCCAGCCGCCCGATGAAGATCTTGTTGAAGCTGAGCAGCTCGTTGTAGTCCTTCAGCTTCTTGTTCTCGATCATGGTGATGAAATCGATGACGTCGCTGGCCCAGTTGTCCTTCGGGACGTCGTAGCGCACACCGCCGGGCACCATGTAGTTGTAGAGCATCCGTCCGCCGGAAATGCGCTCGAGCAGGTCGAGGATCACTTCCCGTTCGCGGAAGCAGTACAGCAGCGGAGTCCAGGCGCCCATGTCCAGCCCGAAGGTGGCCAGGGCGATCAGGTGGCTGGCCATGCGCGACAGCTCCGACACCACGATCCGGATGTGCTCGGCCCGCTCGGGGACCTCCTGCTGCATGACCTTTTCCAGCGCCGTGACGTAGGCGTGGTTGCAGGTCATGGGCGACAGGTAGTCGAACCGGTCGGTGTAGACCACCCACTGCTTGTAGTTGACGCCCTCGGCGATCTTCTCGGCGCAGCGATGCAGGTAGCCCATCACCGGCGTGACCTTGTACACGACCTCGCCGTCGGTCAGCAGCACCAGGCGCAGCACCCCGTGGGTGGCCGGGTGCTGTGGGCCCATGTTCAGCTCGAGCAGCTCGCTCTTGAGGCCGGGAACATGATCCTGGTCGGCCCACCCTTTACTGGTCTTGATGTTCTCGATTGCCATTGATCATCCCTCCACGGGATCGTCGCCCGCGGGTTGGTCCAAAGTCGGGTCCGGAGTTACCTCTGGCGTCGGGAAGGGATTGTTGCCGTAGGGCTGTCCGTTCAGGGGAACATTGTCCCAGCTGTCGGGCATCTGGTAGTCCTTGCGCAGGGGATGGCCCACCCAGTGTTCCTCCAGCAGGATCCGCCGCAGGTTGGGATGGCCCTCGAAGCTGATGCCCAGAAGATCCCAGGCCTCACGCTCGTGCCAGTCCGCCGTGGACCAGACCTGCGCCACGCTCGGAACAGCAGCCTTGTCTCTCGACACCCGCACCCGAACGGTGAATTTGTGGAGTTTGCTGTGGCTGTACAGGCTGTAGACCACGCCGAAATCACCTTCGGAGACGTGGTCGCTGGTCTCGGGCTGTCCATCTTCGGCATAACCCAGGATCTTGACCGACTTGCCCTTGCCGTTTTCGTCGTAACCGTCCCAGTCGATCCCGCTCAGGCACATGAGCTGATTGAACGCCAGACGCTCGTCGTCACGCAGGAAAAGGCAGGCCTCGGCGATTCTTTCGGGCGCAACATCGGCACAGGCCTCGACGCCTTCATCGCTGAAACCGAGGGCGGCAGTCCCCAGTTTTTCGGCCATCAGCTGGTAGATTTCTTTCTGATCCATGGTCCCTTACTTCCGGTAGGGAATCTTCTTGGCGTAATCCGTGATCCACTTCGGAGTGATGAACTTGCCCTTGCGGCCGCGGATCTTGTCCTGCAGGCGCATCAGACCCTCGAGCAGCACCTCGGGCCGTGGCGGACAGCCAGGCACGTACACGTCGACCGGCACCAGGAAATCCACACCCTTGACCACGTGGTAGCCGTACTTGAAATAGGGGCCGCCGCCGATGGCGCAGCTTCCCATGGCAATGACCCACTTGGGTTCGGGCATCTGGTCGTAGATGAGTTTCAGGCGCCTGGCCATCTTCGCCGTCACTGTGCCGGAGACGATCATCAGGTCGGCCTGGCGGGGTGTCGGGCGGAAGGCGCCGGCTCCAAAACGATCTATATCATAACGAGTTGCACTGGCAGCCATCATCTCGATGGCGCAGCAGGCCAACCCGAAGGTCACCGGCCAGATGCTGGACAAACGGGCCCAGTTGAAGACTTCATCGACGGTGGTGAGGATGAAATTCTTTTCATCACTCCTGCCGTCCGCGTCCAGGACCTTCAGTAGCTGTTCGGGAACCTTGAAATCGAGCATCTGCTCCCGCTGGACATCGTATCCCGCCGGAGGAGTCGTGCTGTCCTTGCTCATTGAGTGGGCACCTCCTCTTCGGCCGCACCAGCGGTGACGGCGCCGCCATTTTCATCTTCATCGGCAATACTGCTGTCGGGCCGCTCGATGAGTTGCTTGACCCATTCCAGGTCGCCCTTGGCCCAGATGTAGGCCAGTCCCGTGGACAGGATGGCCAGGAAGATGACCATCTCCCAGAAAACTAGTGCGCCCAGTCCGGGCACGGGAAAGAGATGCTTGAAGACCACTGCCCAGGGGTACAGGAAGATGACTTCGACGTCGAAGATCAGGAAAAACAGGGCGATGAGATAGTAGCGGACGTTGAAGCGGACCCAGGCGGAGCCGACGGGTAATTCGCCGCACTCGTAGGTGGTCATCTTGGCGTAGTTGGGGTTTCTGGGGCGCAGGATCTTGGCCACGATGAGCGCGAGGGCCGCAAAGATCAATCCGACAACCACGAAGATGAGGACCGTGGCGTAATGCCCAAGCATGCTGGTGCCTATGGTCCCGAGGGGCGGTAACAGACTCATGAATGATCCCGGATTTCGTTAAGGCCCGGAAAATTCGACAACTCGGGAGCAAACTTCATATTCCGGACGCCCTTTAGTCAAGAGATTGTTTGTTTCATTATTAACATTGTCCAATGTGTTAGTCTGTCGGAGATTCAACCAAAAACCCAGTACTTTGATCGTCTTCAATCAGGAATGAACCCGGACAGGAATGGAACCCGTGTCATGATCAGAATCATTGCCGCCGGCAGGATCAAGGACAAGCGCCTGGCCGGGCTTCTGGACGATTTCCTGAAACGGATTCGCACCATGGCCCCGGTTGAAGTCCTGGAAATCAAGGACTCCACCCCCGACCGGGAAGCCAAGGACATGGTCACCCGACTGGGTTCGCCCCGGGGGCAGCAGCTGGTGGTGGCCATGGACGAACACGGCGACGACCTGACCTCGCAGGACTTCGCCGCCCTTCTCGGCGGGCACGGCGGCATCAGTTTCCTGATAGGCGGCGCCGACGGCCTGGGCCCCGATGCCCGCGATCGGGCCGACCGCACCATCCGCCTGTCCAGCATGACCCTGACCCACGAGATGGCGCGGGTTTTTTTGGCCGAGCAGGTGTATCGGGGGTTGAGTATTTTGCGGGGCAAGCCCTATCACCGGGGGTGAATCGGCACAACGTTACCCTTCAAGCCATAACTTTGAATCCCCATCTAAGCTTTCAAGGCTGCGCCTTTGGTTTTTCCAAATCATTAATTCGTTCATTTTCAATGAGTTGATTGTATTTAAGGCCCCCCGAAGGGTTCTCCGGCCAGTTTCCACCCAGTTTCTGGGGTCTTGCCAATAGGTGACTGGAAATATTTCTATTTTTCGCTCTTTTTTCTTGTTTTCTTTGTGGTTTATTCGTATATTGGTTTTCCTCCCAAAACTCTAATCTATGGAGGAATTCCATGTCTTCTATTTCCTATATTCCCGGTCAGCCAGCCGCCAAGGTCCACGCTTCGCTCCTTCGTTCTTTGGCCGTCATGGATGATGCCCACCAGTGTGCTGTCCTGTGGTTTGGCGAGGTCATGAACCGAGGTCTCTACCGCGGCTTGGGTCATTCATCCATTAACCAGTACGCGGACCAGGAACTGGGTTTTTCAAAATCCAAGGTCGGCGATTTCATCCGGTTGGTTACGCAATTGAACAAACTGCCGGCGGTGCGCGAGGCGGTGGCTTCCGGCGAGCTTGGCTACACCAAGGCGCGGGAACTCGTTTCGGTGGCCACACCCGAAACCCAGGACACCTGGCTCGAGGCCGCC
>DAOWLV010000241.1 GCA_030643455.1 Candidatus Krumholzibacteriia bacterium
CACACCCGCAGAGCTGGTGGGGGCGTTGAAGGAGCAGGTGCGGCACGTGATCGGTCCCATCGCCACACCGGACCGGATCATGATCGTGCCCGGCCTGCCCAAGACGCGCAGCGGCAAGATCATGCGGCGCATCCTGCGCAATATCGCCGCGGGGGAATACACCGACCTTGGTGACATCACCACCTTGGCTGATCCTACCGTGGTGGAAAAACTGATTGAAGGGCACAAGGAACTGGAGGGTTAGGGATCACGCAAAAAAAGCCCCGGACAATGGTCCGGGGCTTTGATGTCGACTTTATCTAGAATTTGAACAGGGCTCCAAAGGTTATGGAGTTCAAATCATCGGAACCAGTATCAACGTCCGACCATTTCTGGAAACGGTACGAAGCGAAGACGTCAAGGAAGGCAAATTTGACTCCCGCCCGAATGGCGTAGAAAGGATCGTCCAACCAGTCACCGTTATAGTTGCCTATTCCAATACCCACTCCACCGTAGATGAAACCTCCGACAAAGGCATAGGCCGACGGCTCCCACAGGTCTTCTCCGAACGCGTAGTTGGGGACCCATTCCAGGTCCGCCTCGAAGTTGATCAACCCCGCCCCGAGGGAATACACAGCCAGGAAACCAAGGGCACCCGAGTCGAATTCCGGATGGTCTTTAATGTCACCCAGGGTGGCCAGGTAGTGCAGTCCAAGTCCGAATCCCGCCTCGGCATCCGTGGCTGTGCCCACGAAACCCAGAGGAATCAATACAATCATCAGGGTAAGCAAAGTCCGTTTCACAACGACCCCTTTCAACAAAATCAAGTTCCAGAATCCGGCCATGGCGAAATACTGCCGGTTCACATCTGCGCAGGAATCTATATTCCGGGTTAAATATCCGTCAAGAAGTATCTTGTCTGGCTGCCAAGGTCTTGAACGTCCGAAATCAGTCGACCTTGACGATCTCCGGCTTGTTCAGTTCGGCGATGACCAAAGTGGTGATACTTCCGGCCATCAGGCAGGACAGGAAGATCACGATCCAGATCCACGGGTTGTGGTAGAGCCATTTTCGCATGAAGCATCCTCTATGAATCAAAACGGGCCGGTCTCGGTCCCCGGAAGCGCACCTTGATGTTCTGGACGGCCCCGCTGATGGAATCGGTGACCGCAAAGTGGAAATCCTCGGGCAGCGTGTAACTCGATCTGGACATCATCGCGAACAGCGTCAGTTGCCGGTCGCTGAGACGGTCGAGTTCGACCCTGCCCTGGGGAATAATGTAGTCCACGCCCTCGTGACCCGCCAAAGCATCATCCGCCGGGGCGATGAAATACACTCGCGCCGAATCGGACTTGTTCTGCAGATGCAGGGTGTAGAGGTTGCGGATCACGCCATCTTCAATGGTATAGGGCATGCCCTGCGAACGCAGCACCGTGACATGGAACGATTCCCGGTCGGTGGCGCGGGCCACGAACAGGGCGCCCATCGCCAGGATGATTACCGAGTAGACGAAAAAGCGGGGTCGCAGCAGCTTGGACTTTCCGGTCTCGAAACCGCGCGAGGAATCGAAGCGGACCAGTCCCTGGGGCTTGCCGATCTTGTCCATGATGTCGTCGCAGGCATCGATGCAGGCGGTGCAGCCGATGCACTCTAGCTGCAGCCCGTTGCGGATGTCGATGCCGGTGGGGCATACGTCGACGCAACGTCGGCAGTCGATGCAGTCGCCGCCCTTGTCAGCGCCCTTGTGCCGTGGCTCGCCTCGTTTTTCGTCGTAGCCGATGATCACGGTGTCGTAATCCACCAGAGTCGACTGCAACCGGCCGTAGGGGCAGATGATCAGGCAGGTCTGCTCGCGGAACCAGCTGTAGTCGAAGTACAGCAGGCCGGTCCAGAAGAGGCTCCAGATCAGGGCCGTGGTGCTGCCGGGGAAAAAGGGCACCAGGTGCAGCATTTCCCGGGTGGGAATGAAGTAGCACATGAAGGCGATGGAGAAGTTCCAGCTCAGGAAGATGAAGATCCCGTGCTTGAGCAGCTTGCGCCAGGTCTTGTCCAGGCCGCCCTTCTGGTTGCGCCTGATCCTTTCGAGCCGCCGGCCTTCGATGATGCGTTCGATGGGCCGGAACACACCTTCCATGAAGACGGTCTGGGGGCAGGCGAAACCGCACCACACACGGCCGAAGAGGGAGGTGACGACAAAGAGGCCGATACCCGTGCCGATCAGCACGAAGAAAAACAGATGAAAGTCCTGGTTGGTGAAGGTGGCGCCCATCAGGTAGGCCGCGCGGTTGGGCACATCGACCAGGATCAGGGGATGGTTACCGACTTTGACCCAGGGCGCCGCCACGTACACGATGATCAAGAGGGCGTACATGAAGTACTTGCGGGTGGTCCAGCGTCCCTTGACGTCGGCCACCTGCAGCATGTTGCGCGAACCATCGGGATTGATGGTGTAGACGGTGTTCAAGTCGGGCTGCCGTTTTGCGGGGCGGGCGGCCCTGTTGTCCTTCTCGGTCATTCCTGATCTCCTTTGGGCAACAATTTACAGACCCCAATATTAATGGAATTTATGGCCCGACCCAAGGAAGGAAATGTCATTCAGAATGGAGTCGATTGGTGAACCTGCGAATTTTTGATGTTGATGCGCTTCATTCTCTGTTAAGAATGCCGGCAATGTTAACTCAGGGGGACGGTTAATCAAAAACTTGGAAGTACCAACCAGGGAGAAAGATAAAATGAACCGGATATCCTGCAGGATAATCGTCCTGGCCATGCTGGGGTTCCTTGCGATGGGTGCAGCGCCGGTCGAGGCGCAGAGGGATTACGAGCCTCTTTTCGAAAAGTACAACTTCAGGGTCGAGGGCAGCTGGGTCAGCCTCAGTACCCAGATCAGGGTCGACTCCAAGACCTCCGGCCAAGGGACCACCCTCAACTTCGAGGACGACCTCGACCTCGGGAAGGGTTCGGTCGTCCCGAGTTTCGCCTTCGAGTGGCAGATCGGTCGCAAGCATCGCCTCGGCGTCCGCTGGCAGGACATCAGCCGGGACTCGAATTCCCAGTCGCTGACCGATATCCGCTGGGGCGAACAGGTCATTCCCGTCGACGCGGACATCAAACTTTCCTTCTCCACCAGCCAGGCTTTCATCGACTACACCTTTTTCCCCTGGGTCAAGGAACGTTGGGGGGCAGGCTTTGGGCTCGGTTTCCGGGTCATGGACCTCGGCTCGACGCTGACTTGGGAGGATATCACCCTCGGTGAAGGCGGGGGCACCGCGGGAGGCACTGCACCATTGCCGTACCTCTACTTCGAATACCGGCGGCTGTTCTCTGAACGCTGGCGGTTTGTCACCGGATTCGGCTGGCTCTACATCAAGATCGGAAATCTCAAGGGCGGCCAGTGGGTCGGCCGAGCCTCGATCGAATACCTGCTGGGCGAGAGGTGGGGCTTGGGTGCCGGCCTCAACATGTCGTCAATCGATGTCGACTGGGACGGAGATGAATTCCTCGGCAGATTCGATATGGACGTCAACGACCTCAGTCTGTTTGCCAAGATCAGGTTCTAGACCGAATCGGAAAGCGCCCCATCAGAAGGAGCAGGGTTCACCTTCGGGCGCCTTGCCGGCCACTTCATTGTCCTTGATGGTCAGGATGTAGGCCAGCACGGCATTCACCCTGGTGGGTCCGAGCTGGTTCATCCAGGCGGGCATGCCCTTGGCGGCGACACCGTCGTTGATGATCTTGAGCATCTGCATCGGTTCGCAGCCGTGGATCCAGTAGCCGTCGGTGAGGTTTGGACCGACCGAACCCTGTCCCTGGTCGAGATGGCAAGCCACGCAGTGTTTCACGAAAATTTCGCGTCCCTCAGCCACCTTGGCTTCGTTCTGGGTCATCATGACGAAGAATTCGTTGTCGATGCCGGCTTCCAGGGCCCGGGCGATTTGGATCTCCTGGGCGACCTGCATTTCCATCTCGAACCGTTCGACCGGAAGCACGCCGACACCCAGCGTGTGGAAAAAGACCCAGTAGAGCAGGGCGAAGACCATGGAACCCCACATGAGCCAGAGCCACCAATTGGGCAACCGGTTGTCGAATTCCTGGATGCCGTCGAATTCATGATCCATGACCGTGTCCTGCTGGTACTCGGTCCGGTTGTCGCGGCTCATGTCCTGGTTCTCGGTCATCAAGGGGCCCTCCCGTCGGCCTGGCTTGGAATGTTCGGATAGTCATCGGTGGCGCTGTCCTGTGCGAGTGGCAGCGCCGCAATTTCATCGACCTTGTCCTTGTCGCGCAGCCCCAGAAACACGTAGGCCAGCACGCCGACAAAGAACAAAACGAAGATCACCAGGCCGAGCAGCGGCCAGATCAGATGATCGCTCTGGGCGAAATAATCCTGGAACATCTTCAGACCCTCCTACTGTCCCGGAACGGTTTCGTCCGGGATGGAAGCCACCGGTTGCGGTCCCCGGCCGAGCCTCTGCAGATACGCGATCATCGCGGCCATCTTGCTGTCCGGCAGTATTTCCACGTCCTTGTCGGCCAGGTAGTCGGCGATCAGCTGCCCCTGGCTCAGGAACCGCTGTCCGGCCAGGTCGATGTCCTCGTCGGTGTACGGCGTGCCCAGTTTCCGCAGGACGCGCATCCGACCTTTCATCACTTCGGGGTCCACCGTGCCCGTCTTGAAGTGTGTGTATGTGGGCATGTTGGACGCGGGCGAGGTGGACCGCGGATCCATCAGGTGCAGGTAGTGCCACAGGTTGTCGTACTTGCCGCCGACCCGCGCCAGGTCCGGGCCCGTGCGCTTGCTGCCCCACTGGAAGGGGTGATCAAGCAACGACTCTTCCAGGCGCGAGTAATCGCCGTAGCGAAGCACTTCGTGACGGAAGGGCCGGATCATCTGGCTATGGCACAGGTAGCAACCTTCGGACACGTAGATATCGCGTCCAGCCAGTTCCAGTGGACTGTAAGGCTTCTGGACCCACTTGGCGGTTTCGGCCAGCGAGGGATCCTCGGCAATCATCTCGTCGGTGATCACCATCGGCACCTTGTTGCTCTGGATGATGGTGGGGATGATCTCCACCGCGCCGCCGATGAGGATGACCACCAGGGCCAGGATGGTGAACACCAGGGCGTGGCGCTCGACCAGACCGTACCAGTGTCCCCACCGGTTCTGGTGCAGCCCGTAGGAAATGATTGCCGCCACGAAGACGACGATCAGCAGGGCCAGCACGACCGGGCTCATCATGGAACCCGCGAGCCCGAACCAGACCGCCAGCACCAGGATACCGGTGATGAACAGCATGGGAGCGCTGGTCAGCAGGGCCCAGGCGCTCTCGCCGTCGCCGGCTGGCCGGCGGGCGGGCACCTGCACGCTGACGGTCGAAGGTTTTCCCTGACGGGCGGTCATGATCATGTTGTAGACCAGCAGGAACGAACTGAGCAGGTAAAGTGTGCCGCCCAGCAGACGCGTGTGGTACATCATGACGCTGTTGGTGATCGCCTCGATGAAATCGGGGTACTTGAGGAAGCCTTCGGCGTCCAACGCGCGCCAGAACAGGCCCTGGCTCACGCCGCTGACCCACATGGAGACCACGTACAACAGGATGCCGATCGTCGCGATCCAGAAGTGGAGTTCGGCCAGCTTGGTCGAGTAGAGCTTGGTGCC
>DAOWLV010000018.1 GCA_030643455.1 Candidatus Krumholzibacteriia bacterium
AGACCCGCCGGGCCCGGTTGGCCCGGAATCCCCGGACGGGGGCGGCCGTGAATGTGCCGGCCAAACGAGTTCCCTTTTTCAAATCCTCCAATGATCTCAAGGGACGGCTGAACAATAAAGATTGACCTGGGGGAAGTTCCAGGTTGTCCAAAATCCCCTGGTTACCTATCTTGGGGGTACAATAGAGCGTCACGGGGACCTCTGGCTCCCTCGTGCGTATTTGTATGGCTTCCATGGTCATAATCTCGAAAGGTGGGAAGAAATGCCGAACGGGCGTAAGCGCAAACGCAAGAAGATTGCGACTCACAAGCGCAAGAAGCGGTTGCGTAAGAACCGTCACAAGAAGAAGTAATGAGCCAGAGCGGCCGGCATTGTTTCGGGCAATGTTTTCTTGTCCGATGCGATGCCGGCTGGTAGGCTTACGACTCGACCATTTTTCCAGTGCAGGAGAAGACGCTTTTCACAAGGAGCCCAGGGGATGACCGAAAAGCAGATTGACCGGCGGAAATCCGGCAGGATCAACGCCAGCCTCAAACTGGAAATCAAGGTGCCCCGCATCGACGGCTCCCTCGACACCACGACCCTCGAGACGATCAATATCAGTTCTTCCGGTGTTTATTTCAAATCCGCTCATTTCATCGAACCCATGACCAAGTTGGCGATGGTGATGGAAGTGACCGTTCCTGTCGGCGGCGAAAGTGCCGGAAAAGTCGGTCTGGCGCCCGTTCCCTGCGAGGGTCTGGTCGTGCGGATCCAACCCGAAACGGATGTCGAAGGTTGTGACGATTACGAGGTAGCGGTCTTTTTTACCAATATCGAGGCCGAGGGCACCGTCAATCTGGAAAAGCATATCGCCCTGTTGATAGAAGACCCTCCAATTTCCTGATTTCTGATTCCCCACCCCCTGCCCTGGAACCCAAATTCCTGTCAGGATTTTCAATTTCCGACCGATACTCAAGTTGAGGACCGGATTGGCTCGGCACCATTCCGGTAGGATGCATGTGCCCTGGTTGAATATTGCCGTATCACTGAAGAAGGGTTCCGGAATGACCGACCCCAAGGACCGCACAATCCTGGTGGTGGATGACTCTCCACCGACCTGTTTGTATCTCAAGCGGTTGCTGGAGAAAAGGGGCTACGGAGTGGTCACCGCAGCCGATGGCGCCATCGGGGCTCGTCTGGCCATGGAACTTCTGCCGGATCTCATCCTGCTGGACAAGGAAATGCCCGGGATGCACGGCTTCGACGTCAGCCGCATCCTGCGGAAACATCAGGACACACGTGGCATTCCCATCCTGATGATCAGTTCGGAAACCAAGGTTTCCGAGAAGATCCGCGGCCTGGAGATGGGTGCTGACGACTTCATCACCAAGGGCATCGGAGCGGACGAACTTCACTCCAAGATCGCAGCCTTCCTGCGCATCAAGGATCTGCAGGACAAGCTGCGCCTGGAGAGCAACAAGCTCAACCAGATCTTCCGCTTCCTTCATGAACCGGTGGCCATCTGCAGCCATGACGATAAAATGCTTCTGGCCAGCCAGGTTTTCCTGAACATTTTTCGCATGCCGCGCGAAGTTGCCCGCTTCAAGACCATGACCGAAATCCTGCGTACCCTGGAAGTGCCCGACGAGACCATCGCCCAGCTTCGGGAGGGCACCCAGGAGGATCTGCGCCTGACCATCAGCGTGGATGACGAGGAGGTCCACCTGACCGTCCGGACCGCTCCCATCCAGCTGGATGATGGGGAAACGGCGAGGGCCTACACCTTCCGTGACATCACAAAGGAAGTGGCCGCCGAGCAGATGAAGGCCGACTTCCACTCGATGATCGCCCACGATCTCCGTTCACCAATGTCCGTGATCCAGGGTTACGTTTCGTTGATGGCCACGGGAAAGACCGGCGAAGTCAACGAAACCCAGAAGGAGTTCCTGGGCAGCGTGAATCGAAAAATCACCGAGATGACGGCCCTTTTGAACGACTTCCTGGACATCAGCAAGATCGATGCTGGCTTCGTCAACCTCAAATGCCGGGAAATTGATCTCGGTGAACTGGTCAATGAAGTGGTGGCCGACCTGGAGCCCATTGCGGCCGGGTCGGACGTCAGTCTGGACGTTGCCGTTCCGGAAGAGGCGGTCCGGGTGAACGCTGATCCCCTGCGAGTTACCCAGATCCTGCGCAACCTGGTATCCAACGCCATCAAGTACAACGTGGAATCAGGTTGGATCCGGTTGACCATCGTCCCCATCAATGGTTGGGCCCAGGTTTCCATTTCCGATGGCGGGATCGGCATGACTCCCGGGGAACTGGCGGTCCTGTTCGAACCCTACACCCGCGGATCCTCCCAGCGGAAGATCAGGGGTGTCGGACTCGGGGTCGTGATCGTCAAGAAGCTGGTGGAATCCCATGGCGGCGAAGTGACCGTCACCAGCGTTCCCGGCAAGGGATCCACCTTCACTTTCACCATTCGGCTTTCGCAGACCGGCGTTGGTAAAATCGATGACGATCCTGCCAGGACCCCGGGCTTTTCCGACCTTCAGGGATCCGTCAAGTAATCACCCACCGGGTGCCTCGCTTTCTGACAACCCGCCCATTCCTTCGTGCCGATGGTGGGTTTTCCCCTGAAAGCGGAAAAATCTTCCCGTCCGGAATTTTCTTCAGCAACCTGGGCCCATCAGGGGCTGGACACTGCTTTAGCGTACCAATCCCGCAGGCTGCTCATCATTCCCACCTGGAGACACCCCGGCAATAATTTCCCCTGGAGCATTCCTGCCACCGAAACCGGCTTCCCGGGCCACAGGCATGGCCTTTGCGCTTGCCTTGATGGATAAAAGGGACAGGTGCTCCCGCGAAAGGAACCGTTTTGATCAAGAGTCTGAACACAGCTGAAAATGCCATGATGCTGGAACAGAATCGGATCGACGCCCTGGCCAACAATCTGGCCAACGTCAACACCGCCGGTTTCAAGCAGATCCTCACCCGGGTGGCGGAAGTCACTCCACAGGGTCTTCCGGGAGTTCCCCTGGATTCGGTTTCCGGAAATCCGACGGATCCGTCACGTGCTCCAGTACTTCAGATGTACCACGCTCTGGACAACAGGCCAGGAAGTGTGGAGCCCACTGGCCGGGAAACGGACGTGGCCATCATCGGCCAAGGGTATTTCGAGGTGCAGACCCCAGGCGGTACCGCCTACACCAGGCATGGGTCGTTTGTCCTTGATGCCGAGCAGGGACTGACCACGCCGGACGGGCTCCCGATCATGGGAGAGAGTGGCCCGGTAAGTCTGAAGGGTAAGGAATTCTCCATCGCCAACGATGGGGCCATCTGGGTGGACGGGAAAATGACTGACCGTTTGAAACTGGTGGCCTTCGATGACCCGACCCGATTGACACATCTGGGCGCAAGCCTGGTCGTGCCTCAGGAGGGCATGGAATCCAGGTCCATGGATGCCGCGGAAGTGGTGGTGGCCCAGGGGCATCTGGAAGGGAGCAACGTCAATCCAATCAGGACCCTTATCGCAATGATCGCGGCCCAACGGGCCTTCGAGGTGCAGAGCAAGGTCTTGACCACGGAAGACGAGATGCTGGCAAAATCGGTCAACAGCCTGCCCCGTGTGGGCGGGTAGGCCGGGTGACGGCCAAGGACAGGAAAGGGAAAACCAATGATTAGAGCCATGGGAACCGCGGCCTCGGGGATGAAGGCCCAGCAGATGAACATCGACACCATCGCCAACAACCTGGCCAACGTCAATACAACCGGCTACAAGAAAAGCCATACGGAATTCCAGGATCTGCTCTACGAGAAGGTCATGCCCGGTGGCCAGGTGGACGCAGAGGGTCGGGCCCTGCCGAACAGGATCGAGATCGGACATGGTGTCAAGCTGGTGGCAACCAACAAGAATTTCAGCCAGGGCATGGTGAGGGCGACGGGAAATCCCCTGGATCTGATGATCGAAGGAGACGGCTTTTTCCAGGTCCGCCTGGCCGACGACACCATCAAGTACACCCGCGACGGCAGTTTCAAGATGGATGCCGACCGAAACATCGTCACCTCCGCCGGCTATCGATTGGAACCGGCAGTCCAGATTCCCGAGGATGCCCTGGAGCTTTCGGTGTCCAGGGACGGAATCATCAGTGTGATGGTGCAGGGTGACGATTCCCGCATACAGGAAATCGGCCAGCTCGAACTCGCCCGCTTTCCCAACTCCGCCGGTCTGATGGCTCGTGGCGGGAACCTTTTCGTGGAAACCCCGGCCAGCGGCCGTCCCATCCTGGAAATGCCCGGTTTGAACGGCATCGGAGAAACCGCCTCGGGTTTTCTGGAAATGAGTAACGTGGAAACCGTGGACGAGTTGGTCAGCATGATCTCCGCCCAGCGGGCCTACGAATTGAATTCCAAGACCATCACCGTGGCTGACGAGATGCTGCAGACCGTCAATCGCTTGAAAAGGTAGATGATGAACGGTAACGGAAAATGGATGGCCCTGGTAATCGTGGTGCTGGTCACCGCCGGGCCGGTCCTCGGGGCCGGAACCTGGAACCTGGTTCTGCCCGATACCGTGGTGCTGGATCACGACGTGGCCACTCTCAAGGATGTGGCCGATGGCCCTGTCCCTGTTGCTGTCCGCGATTTGGTTATCCGTGCGGGACTGAAACCCAACAGCGTGGTGATGGTGTCGCGTCAGGACATCCTGCGCCGGCTGGTAACCGTCGGTCTGGCTCGCGGAGTCCGGTTGCGGGGAGCCAGTCACAGTCATCTCATATTCGCAGGACGTGAACTGGATGTCGGGGAAATCCACCAGGAAGTCCGCCGGGTAATTCAACCGCTCGTGCCGTCGTCGTATCCGGGCGCACCGGATTCCTGGATCGAACTGGATTTGCCGAAAATCGAACTGGCTGCCGCCGGCTCATGGCGTGTAGAAACCGACCGGACGGAAATGATCGATCCCGGCCGGAACCTGATCAGGATCAGCGTGGTGAATGGGGACCGCCAGGAGAGTTTCCCGGTAGCGGTCACCCTGCACCAGTTCGGGGAAGTCGGCCTCATCAACCACGATCTCAAGCGCGACATGCCGCTGGAAGAAGACATGTTCAACTGGCAATGGCGGGATCTGGCCGACCTGGATCACGGCTTGGCGGTTGATCGAACCAGCATCCAGGGAGCCAGCCCGACTCGAAATCTCAAAACCGGAGACTACCTGAGGCAATCGGATTTGAAGGAGACCCCCATTATTCTGGCCGGCGATTCCGTGGAATTGCGGATAAACCGGGGCCAGGTCGCAGTCGCTGTCCGGGCACTCGCCCGGCAAAACGGTTGCCTGGGGCAGACAATACCCGTTCGCAACGAATTGACAGGGAGGCTGGTCAACGCCCGTGTGGCAGGTCCCGGCCTCGTGGAATGGAGAAGGTGACCCAAATGAAACCCAGAATCCTGCGACCGAGATCCGACAGATCGATCACGGTCTGGATCATCGTTTTGGCCAGTTTGATACCTGGCCTGCTTCTGGCCCCCATGGCGACAGCCAAGACGCCGCTGATCGATTTCGATACCGGTGAATCCCTTGTGTCCAACATCAAAGCCCGCAATGTCGGTGACCTGATAACCATCATCATCACCGAGCGTGCCTCGGCCAATGCAACCAGCAAGACCAGGGCGAACGGCAAGACCGAATCGCGGGGTGGACCTGCGCTGGGATGGCTCGATTTCATCAAGCCCTGGGATAGGACAGTGGAAAACAGATTTCTGGGCGACGGCGAGACCCGGCGGGACGGCAGCCTGCGTGCGGAGATTTCGGCGCGCATCGTCGAAGTCCTGGAAAACGGTGATTTTCGCCTTGAAGGTACCCGGATGGTCAACATCAACGGGGAAAAGCAGCTGATCGAGATCACGGGCTTTTGCCGCGCCAGGGACATCGAGGCCGACAACACCATTCTGAGCACCTACATCTCCGATGCCCAGATCGCCTACAACGGTTCCGGCATCATCAACGACGCTTCCCAGCCAGGGGTGGTGACACGTGTTCTCAACTGGTTGTTCTAGGAGGACCGGCATGTCGGGAATTTCAAAAATGACACGATCGGGCCTTACGGCTCTTTTCGTGGTTATGACGGGGATCATGATTCTGGCCCCGGCCGCGGCCCAGGAAACATCGCGCCTCAAGGATCTGGCCTTCCTGGAAGGAACGACGGAAGAACCCCTGGTGGGTTACGGCCTCGTCGTGGGCCTGAACGGAACCGGGGACAGCTACACGGTCGCAAATACGGCCAACTCCATCGCGATGCTGCTGGAAAAACTCGATGTGACCATCAGTCCCCGTGACCTGAAGGCCAAAAACGTTGCGGCCGTGATCGTGACCGGAACCCTCGACCCGAACACGAACGTGGGGGGCAGGATCGACGTCAAGGTCAACTCCCTGAACGATGCCACCAGCCTGGAGGGCGGGCACCTGATCATGACCCCGTTGCGCGCGGCCGACGGAACCATTTCCGTCCTTGCCCAGGGTAGCGTTTCCATCGGGGGATTCAACGTGAAGTCGGGAGCTGGCAACAGTCACCGAAAAAACCACACCCAGGCCGGACTGGTGACCAACGGGGGAACCGTCAAGGTGGGGCTCGGCGGGAATTTCATGCGCGGAGGCCACGTGGCATGGTTGCTCCACAACCCTGATTTCGTCACGGCTGCGGCGGTGGCTGCGGCCATCAATGATAACTACGGCGAAGGGACGGCCATTGCCAAGGATGCCCAGCGTATCCAGGTAACCATTCCGGTGGACCAGAACGCCGACCCGGTTGTGTTCATCGCCAGGATGAGCGAACTCGAGTCCCGCACCGACGCCGTGGCGAGGGTCGTGGTCAATGAACGGACAGGCACCATCATCGTGGGCAAAAACGTCAAGCTCAAGGAAGCCGCCGTCGCCCATGGAAATTTGAAAGTCATCGTCAGCACCTACTACGACGTGTCCCAGCCCAGTTCATTCAGTCGACGGGGAAATACCGTGGTCGTACCCGAGGTCAACACCGATGTCGAGGACCACGAAGCCAGGGTTTTGAGGGTGCCGGACACAAGCACCGTGGCGGACGTGGTCGGCGTGTTGAACGACATCGGGGCGAGCCCCAGGGACATCATCGCCATTCTGGAGGCCCTGAAAAGGGCCGGATCACTGCAGGCCGAATTGATACTGATGTAGAAGAGGGAAAGGAGTCATCGATGGAGATTTCCGGACAGGGGTCGCTGGGCCTGCTGATCACCGATGCTGGTGATCGCGCCGGACAGGTGCGCCTCCGTCGGTCTCTCCAGGAGGTGGCCAAATCGTCATCCGGTCAGGATTCACCTGAACAGTCGGCCCTGAAGGAATCCGCCCGGGAATTCGAAGGGGTTTTTCTCAACACCCTCTTGAAGGCCATGCGACAAACGGTTCCCACCAACGAACTCTTCAACGGCGGTGGCGCCACGAAATTCTACCGGCAGATGCACGATGCCGAAATCGCCAAGACCCTGGCCACCGGACATTCGGGCATGGGCATTGCCGACATGATCGTGCGGCAACTATCCCGTGAGTCCAGCGAGGATTCCCCGGAAACGCGATCCGGTGAGGCGGTTCAGGGTCCACCCGCGCCCAAGGCCCTGGCCCGCTATCGGGACGTGATTTCGCTGGCTCCTGATTCAATTGCCCGCAAAAGGTTGGCCCTTCTGGCCGCCCAGCAGGGATCGGCGGTGGCCGACACCCTGAAGAGGTTCGAACAGGAAATCGAGCGTGCCGCCCGGGAATCCGGTCTCGATCCCGCCCTCATCCTGTCGGTTGTGATGGAGGAATCGGGCGGGGATCCTCACGCCGAGTCCGAAAAAGGCGCCATGGGCCTGATGCAGCTGATGCCCGATACCGCCAGGGAACTTGGTGTGGGGGACCGGACCGACGCAGCTCAGAACCTGGACGGTGGAGCCCGTTACCTGGCTGACATGATGGAAAAATTCGAAGGGAAACTGGATGTTGCCCTGGCCGCCTACAACGCCGGCCCCGGTACGGTGGACCGCCTGGGTGGCAAGGTTCCCGCATACCCGGAAACCCGGCGTTATGTGGATAGAGTCCTGAACAGGTACGAACAACTGGGTGGTGGCACGCATCTGGCGTCCCCAACCCGGTAGAACAAGGCAGTTGACTTAAATATCCCTAGGAGACGCGGAAATGCAAAACGACGTCAAAAGGCTGAATAACGAGGATTGCCTCAACTTGGGAGCCGTTCTCGACATTGAAGGAACACATTACCGGCGACTGCTGCGGTTGGCCTGGCGTCAGAATTCTTACATGCAACGACAAGATGTGGACCGTCTGGAATCCAATTCCAGGGAATGGGACCTCTACCTCCCCATGGCCAACGAAGCCAGGATTGCCCGTGAACGGTGTGTCGGTGAACTGGCCGCCAGGAACGGTCTGACCATTCCACCGGGAAGGGTGGAAGACCTTCTGGACTATACGGATCCCGAGACCAAAAGAACGGTGGCCGTGGCTCTGGGAGGAGTCCGTCGGGCTGCCGCGAAATTGGCCAGGCAGAACGAACTGAACCGCCTTCTGGCGGACTTCTGTCTCGATCTGGTCCATGAGGAAGCGGAGATTTTCACCAGTGCGGTGCTTGAAAACCCGGCTGGATGTTACGACGAAGGCGCCCGTAACCGAAGGCGCGGCCCCGGTGGCGTCATCGTGCGACAGGCCTGAAAGGACTTCACATGTCCGGACTGAATGCGATCATGGACAACAGCTTGTCTGCCCTGCTGGCTGCTCAAACGGGATTGGCCACGAGTGGACACAACATCGCCAATGCCCACACGCCGGGCTTCAACCGCCAGGACGTAATTTTCGGTACCAGACGGCCGGAGATCATGGCGTACGGGGCCATCGGGCGAGGTGTCCAGGTCATGGGCATCCGTCGTATACAGGATGAATTCCTGCTGGGCAATCTGAGGTCCCAGACCTCGCGTCTGCATTCCTACGCGGCAGTGGATACGGCACTGTACGATATCGAAGGCATCCTCGGCTCCGTTGACAACGACCACCTGGGCGACGCCCTCAACAATTTCTTCGAAGCCTGGAACGACCTGGCCCAGCCGCCTTCCAACGAGAGCCTCAAACTCAATGTCGTGGCCAAGGCCAAAACCCTGGTCGCGGATTTCCAGGCCATCGACGAAGCCCTCAGGAGCCTGGAGTCGGACCTGGAACTGAGGATCCAGGGGGAAACCGAGAACCTCAACCGGCTTCTCCGGGAAATCGGTGAGCTCAATCGCCAGGTCATGGCCGCGGAAACCAACGGACATCCCGCCAACGACCTCCGTGACCAGAGGGACCTGAAGATCACCCAGCTATCTGAACTGGCCCAGATTTCGGTCCTGGAACGGGAAGACGGTTCCAAGGACATCATCCTGGCAGGGCGCACCATGGTCGCCCGGGACAGGGTCACGCAGTTCGAGGGTATCTACCGGCCCGACGGCGACGGGTACACCTTTGCCGTGGTGACCGAAGGCAACCAGCAGGATGTGACGCTTTCTCCCGGAAAACTGGAAGGACTGCTGGCGGCCAGGGACATTCATGTCCGGGAAGTTCGGGAGCATTTGAACTCGGTGGCCATGCAGTTGATCACCGAAGTCAACGAGTTGCATACCCAGGGTCTGACCTCCGGCGGTCGGGGCGTGATGTTCTTCACGGGGGACAGCATGCACACCATCGGTATCAACGAGGCCCTGCTCAACAATGAAAACCTGGTGGCCATCGGTCAGACCGGGACCGCGGCGGACAACGACATCGCCCTGGCCATTGCCGATCTGGGTCGCAGCAGCTTGCACGGACCTGATCGGAAATCGGTCAGCGAATCCTACCGCTCGGCAATTACCGATGTGGCCGGCAGAAGCAGCAGTTATCAATTCATGGTGGAAAACCAGTTGAGCCTGGTGGCCTCCCTTTCGGCCCGGATGGCCAGTGTCAGCGGCGTGAGCCTGGACGAAGAGGGGGCCAACCTGGTGCGGTACCAGAACAGTTACAACGCCGCGGCCAAAGTCATCGCCACCGTGCAGGAAATGTACGACACCCTGCTGAATATCGTGTAAGGGATGGGGCAGTCATGAGTATCCGCATTACCGACAGTTACCTCTCCGCGATTCTCGTCGGGGATCTCAATCGAAGTCTGACCAGCCTGCTGGAACAGCAGCGGATGGCCGGTAGCATGCAGCGGATCAATTCCTATGCGGATGATCCGCGAGCTGTCAGCACCATCCAGCGCTTGAACTCCCTGATCACCCGGAACAACAGCTATCTGGGCAATGTCAGTCGGAGCCGGACCCTGGTGGATGGAACCGATTTCGCCCTGCAGGATCTGAGTGAAATCCTGGGCGATATACGGGTCATTGCCCTGAGGGAATCCTCCTCCCTGGCAAACCACGAGACCATGACCAATGCCGCCGAGGAAGTGGCAAGCTATTTGGGACGGATGCTCGAGGTGCTGAACACATCCATCGAAGGACACCACATCTTCGCCGGCCGACGCACCGACGCGGCTCCCTTCGTTCTGAACGCCGGATCCGTCAGCTACATCGGGGACAGTGGAGAGGTCAGGGGGCGTACAGGGCCCAACTCCACCATGCCCCTGAATATTTCGGGAGACGTCTTCATGGGCAGCCAGGCGGCGAGTCTGGGTGGGTCGGTCAATCTCGGGCCCGCCCTGCAGCCCACGACGCTGCTGGCTGATCTGAACCAGGGAGATGGCTGGCAAACCGGTAGCATCACCATCACCGCGGGAACTGCAACGCTATACACCATCGACCTGTCGAATGCGGTCACGCTCGGGGACGTGATCAACCTGATCCAGACAGGCACAGGAGGCACTGTCACAGCTACCATTTCCCAGGACGGTACGGGTCTGGTACTGACCGCAAATGTTCCCCTGGCGGTAGGCGAGATCAAGGGTGGAAGCACGGCCCAGTCCCTCGGCATCAACGCCACCACCATCGGGGGCACCCTGAGGGGGGCCGATATCCGATCAGCTCCGGACAGGGACACCCTGCTGAGTGATATCCGTTCCCTGGCCGGTAACCTGCCCCTGGGATCGGTTGAAATCACCTGGGAAGGTGGGGTAGCGAACGTCGATCTCAGCTCGGCCCAGACCCTGGGCGATGTCATGGATCAAATCACAAGCGCCATTCCAGGCATGGAAATGTATCTCCAGGACGGGGTCTTGCAGGTGGTTGGACCCAGTTCGGCCACCTTCACCATCAGGGATGCCGATGGGACGGGGACGGCCACGGCCCTGGGGATAGACGGCGATGGAACTCCGGTGAGGTTGTTCGGGGTCATGGAGGACCTGCAAGCCTCGCTGTTGGCCGGCGACAAGGATGCCGTCCTGGGTGCTGTTACCGAACTTCTGGCTCTGAGCCGGACAGTGAATGGGTTGCTGGTCAAGAACGGTGGCCGCCAGAACGATCTGGACTGGGCCGAAAGAACACTGTTGCACCGGAACGAAAGGTTGCAAAGCAACCTGTCCCTGGAACGCGATGTCGATGTGGCCCGGGTGGCCGCGGACCTGAGCAGGGCCGAAGCCAGTTATCAGGCGAGTTTGTTGGTAATGAGCAAGCTGTTTGAAAACAACTTGTTACAGTACCTGCGTTAACATGTGAGGTGAACCGGTGGGAGCCGGTCCCGATCAACAAGGAGCTAACGATGCCTAAGACCCAGACCGTACGCTTCGGAGAACTTGTCTACCGCGACGAGGACGTCGTACATCTGCCCGAAGGGCTGGTAGGAATGCCCGATCTCCGGAATTGGCTGGTCCTCGAAATGGGCGATGACCTCCCTTTGAAGTGGTTCCAGTCCCTGGACAGGGAAGATTTCGGTTTTCCTGTGGGCCAGGCGGACTTTTTCACCGACACCTACGATATTTCCCTTCCTTCAGCCTCGGAACCGATCCTCAAGGGTCAGCAGGGCGATTGGCTGGTGGTCCTCATCATCACCACGGTTCACCCGGGCGGAACCCTGATAACCGGTAACTTGTTGGCGCCCTTGGTAGTTAACGTTGATACCCGCCAAGGTGTCCAGCTTGTCCTGAGTGACCCGGATTTGAGTGTGCGGCAGGAAATGAATTACTTGAAATTTGGGCTTGCCGTAGATGGCCAGTCATTGGAGAATGGGGACCTGACCGAAGATGGTAAGGCACTCGTGGAAGCTCTTTCTCAGGAAGTGCTTGATTCTTCATCCGATATCGGTCAGTCTGAGGTCCGACCCGAGGTGGAAACGCCCGAGCCCGCCGGGGTCTAGCCCCGACCCGGTATGCGCCGTGCTGCATTCCGGAGACAGGACAGGGAGGTCCCGTGCTCATACTCAGCCGAAAGCGCAACGAGAAGATCATGATCGGAGACGACATCTCCATCATGATCGTCGACATACGTGGTGACCAGGTCCAGATCGGAATCGATGCTCCCCGCTCCATTCCCGTTCACAGACACGAGATATATGAGGAAATCAAGAGTTCAATGCTGGACGCCGCAGAATCCGAAAAGGTGAACCTGGACGGGATCCGCAAGAAGATCAAGGATGGGGAGAGTGACGACGGCAAGACCAAGGACCGGGGAGAGGGTAGCGGTTGAAGACCGCTGAGCCTGCCTCCATATTCGTTTGATTATACTTTTCGGTCCAGACATGCCTGCAGAGGATCTCCGCCCACCGGATGTATTGCTTTACCCGGCAGCCCCAACTGCTCCCTGAATTCCACCGCAACCATCTCCAGAAATTCCTTCGACCGTTCCCGCAAGTGCACATCGGCCCTGTGCAGATCCAACATCGAGACCCGGCAGCTTTCGCGGTCCAGCTCCGAAGCCGCCCGGTGGGCCGATTCGAAATCCATCATGGCTTGACCTCGACGCTCCAGAAGATCTCGACACATCTGTGGATCCTCGTTTTCAAGGGCTGTATGCAACTGCTGGGTCAAGTCACGGGCAAGGTCTGTGGTTCGCAATAGTTCCATGTCAGGCCGATACCGAAAACAGGGATGATTGTTGGTTTTTCCGTTCCGGGTCCTCATCCGTTCCGGAATCGGAAGCCGGATCCGAATCCCGGGTGGAAGGATTGCAGGCAGCCTTGTCTGCGGTTCCGGGGGGAATCTGGCGCCAGGCATCCAGCAGGGGAGACAGTACAGTCAGGCAATTGTCGATGTGCCGAGGGTCCTGATCCGCCAGGACCGCCAGATGTTCCACGAACAGGAAATCGTAAAGGGCTTCCAGGTTACGGGAGATTTCGCCACCGATGGAATGGTCGAGGGCGGTGTGCAATTCGGTGATAATCTGCTGGGAGTGGGTGATTCGGTCGGCCATGCGGATCCGGTCGCCACCCGCGATGGCCAGGCGTGCCTCCAGCAGGTCATTGGCCATCTTCTCGTACAAAAGCACCAGTAGCTTTTCGCGGGATATCGATTTGATATCCGCCTCGATGTACCGCTGGACTCCCATGTCACCTTTCCTGCTGAAGAGACCCTTGGCCGCAGTCGGCAGTCCTCTAGAGGTAGAGACTGCTCAGGTAGCTTCCCTGGGCCTGCAATTGTGCGACCATACGCTCCATGGCCCTGAAGCGGGTCTCGAGGTTCATGCGGTATGATTCGATGCTTCGTTCATATCGTTCGATGGTCTGATCCGTTGTGCGAATCTTGCTGTCCAGGGAATCGCTCGAGATCTTGAACAGGCCGGACACGCTGTCGGTCATGTCGTTGATGGCTGCATTGATGAGATATCCCTTGCCGAGGTTCCCTTCCCTCTCGATGAAAAGGTCACGCACGCCGCTGAAATCAGCCTGGAGGGCTGCCCGGAACTTGTCTGCATTCCAGACCAGCTGCCGGTCTTCACCTGTGCTGATACCCACCTCGAACAGCATTGTCAGAGAGCCAAGCCCACCTTCCAGGGGCGAGTTGAAGATGTTTTCCATTCGGTTGGCCACCGAACGCAGGGTCGGATGCCCGTGAAGGTCACCCTCGGGCCCCGCTTGCTCCTGGATGAAGCTGAACAGGTCGTTGTAGGCGTCCACCAGGGCCTTGACCGATTCTTCGACCTCTGTGGCGTCCATTTCCACCTGGATTCTGACGGTGGTGTCCGGATCGGCCTGGAGGAGGTTCAGGGTCAAGCCACTGATCACATTGTCCGGATGGTTGCTACCCGCGGTGACGGCGAGGCCATCGACAGTGAGATGGGCGTCAGTGGCCGCCTGGGTATTTGTCAGGATGGGAGCCAGTCCGCCGGACAAACCCGAGGTGTTAACGGTGAAATCACCTGCGACACCTTCGTTTTCCGCGGTCAGAACCAGGTAGTAGGAATCCCCTCCCGATCCGTCGTTGATCAAAGAGGCGCTCACCCCGTCGATGCTGTTGTTGATGAGATCCTTGAACTCCGCCAGGGTCGTGCCGGCATCCACCGTCAGGGGAGTTGTCCCGCTCCCGACATTGAACCAGACGGTGCCCTGGCCGATCAAAGCGTCCCCGGAAGAGTATCCCTGGGAAATGTCCTTGCGTGCAGTGGCCAGGCTTTGCACGACGATATCGTAGGTCCCAGGCGCAGCAGTAGCTCCCGCCGTTGCCGTCAGAATACCATCATGGGATGAGGAAGCGCCAAAGGCGTTGAATTCCCTGAGCGTGTCCAGCCGGGAACCAGCGTCCTGGAGTGCCAGTAATTTGGATTTGAGAGTGGACAGGGCGGCAAGCTGGTTCTGGAAATTCAGCAGGCGATTTTCCAGCCGGTATACAGGACGCCTCCTGAGTTCCACCAATTGGGCGACAATGCTGGCGGTATCCAGCCCGGTGGCCAGGCCGGTGAATGAGACCAAGCTCATGATGTACTCCAATGGTTCCGTCCAACCTTTAACAACCTGCGGGATGCAGTTTCAATCAGGTTTTGAGGTCGATGACCATACCTGAGAGATCGTCCATATTGCCATGGAGGTTGAGGACTTTATCCGGGGTGAAACGGGCGACAAGGGTGCCGTCCGGCTTTCGGATCTCGATGAAGTAACCCCTGCTGTCCGGGTCGGGCTTGAAGCCGACCATATGCGGTTCGACCGATGCCTTGCGGATGGCCTCGGAAACCTTGGTGACGAATTCACGCATCTGCTCGGGATCCAGGTACTGGTTGCCACCCTTGGGTTGGGGGGCGGGCGGCTGAATTCCCGATTCCGTCAAGGTTTTGCGGACATCGGACTCTTCCGTCACGGGAGAAATCTTCCCTGTATCGTTTTGCAGACTGGTCTTCTGCTCCTGGACCTGAACCCCCGGTCCGGCTGGCTGAACGCCCTGGTTTTGTCCAATCGTGTTCATAACTTCCGGTCCGATCCTCCGACCTTCAAGTCGGATTATTCGCGACCCCGCCTTTCCAGTCGTTCCCGCGAAGGAAAGAGCTGGGGGCGGGGCCGCCCTTGATTTGCCCGTCAGCTGACGAGCAGGCTCAGCGCCAGGCCGGGCACCAGGTTGGCCTGGGACAACATGGAGATTCCGGCTTGCTGCAGGATCTGATAGGACGTCATCCTGGAGGTCTCGTAAGCGACATCCACGTCCCTGATCCGGCTGTTGGCGGCGGCCAGGTTTTCCGCGGTCATGCTGATGTTCCGGATGGTCGATTCCAAACGGTTCTGAACAGCACCCCAGGCGCCACGGGCGGCGACCACGTTCTGGATGGCCACGTCGATTTCACCCATGGCCAGCTGGGCCTCGGCCACGGTGCCGATGGTGTTGACGATTCCCAGATCAGCCGCAGTGTGGGATTGACTCAGGTCCACATCGATCCGGTCCTGGGCCATGTTGGTGATGCCCACCTGGATTGCCACGATTCCCCCGGAACCGTCCAGCATCCTGAGTCCGTTGAATTCGGTCGTGGCCGCGATTCGGTCCATTTCCTCGATGAGAGCGGTATATTCCTGGTTGAGATATCCTCGCTCCGTGTCACCCAGGGTTCCGTTGAGTGACTGCATGGCCAGTTCCTTCATCCTCTGCAGGATGTTGGAGACCTCGTCCATGGAACCTTCGGCGGTCTGGAGCATGCTGATGCCGTCCGAAGCATTGCGGCTGGCCTGGTTCAGGGCACGGATGTCGGCCTTCAGACTTTCGCTGATGGCCAGCCCGGCGGCGTCGTCACCGGCCCGGGTGATGCGCAGTCCTGAACTGAGCTTCTCCATGGACTTGGCAAAAGCCTTGGTGGCATTCATCAGATGCCGCTGAGTGTTGATGGAAGCGATATTGGTGTTGATGCGGATGCCCATGAGCTTTCCTCCTTGAAAACCATGTGGGTGCCGGTATGACCGGTTGTGGTATCCGGGCCTCGAATTGACCCGGACTCGGGATTGGCGTGTCCTTCCTGGATCTACCTATCCCGATTGTGTCCCCATAATTATCGTCCCTGTTTCAGCTAAACTTGAGGTTTTTTTGATTATTGGTTACTTCCTGCACCCTTGCCAAACCACCCCGAATCAGCATAAAGTACCATTCATGAAGCAATTCTAACCGGGAGCGAAAATGGAAATCAATTCATTTACACCCGATCAGTTGAAGGAATTCCTGGTTCTGGTGGATGAACAGATAGTACCTCGGGGTTCATCCACCCACGCCTGGGAAGACTTTCCCCTGGTTCTTGACCCGCAAAACAGCGACATGATCCTGGG
>DAOWLV010000212.1 GCA_030643455.1 Candidatus Krumholzibacteriia bacterium
CGGACAAAAGTGCCCTGGGAGGCCATTCTGCCAGTATTACAGGATGGGTGATTGATCCTTCAATCAGGGAACAGCAGACAAAAAGTCCGAGTTCAAGACCCGGAATATCCATATCTTGGTTAGCACAATATTGTCACGAAATCATCCCCCCACCATTGATATTTTGACCGTAGCATAATGATGTGAACTATTCAATAAAAAGGCATATAAAACAAATATTACCATCAACCATTACAGAGGTCGCCTTGCGGGAATTTGACCGGCCATAACATGGCAGAAAAAAGGCCGGGAGCGAACTCCCGGCCCATTGTGGTTCCATCCAGTTGGGGCTTTCCCCGCTTGGCATCCTTCCAACACTATCAGGACTATTTCACCTGGATCTGCCTTGGCATACTCTTCTCGCTCTTGGGCAGAGTGATCGTCAGCACGCCGTTGGTGAACTCGGCGCTGATGTCGTCCGCGTTGACCGCGTTGCCCCAGGCTGAAGGTGCGACTGAAGGTCACGTGGCCCGCCCGCTCTTTGCGGCGAGATTCGAAGCCTTCGGGAACGCTTTCGGATCGCTCGGCCTTCACCCACAGGGTCTGGTCCTCGATGCTCAGGTCGAGATTATCGTGGGGGACACCAGGCAGGTCCATCAGCACCCGGAATTCCTTCTCGCCTTCCAGGATGTCGGCGCGGGGGGTGCGGCCGGGGGTTCCGTCGGCCTCGTTCCAGTTGTCCAGATGGCCGCTCAGGGCTGCGTCCAGCATACGGGTCACGGGAAACAGGGTATTCATGTCTGGTCCTCCTCTTGCTCTTGTGTTATGAAGTTGGGCCAGTCGGTCACGGCCCAGAAATTTCGCTTTCACTGGCCTATTATCAATGGCCGTGCCAATCTGGAAATTCACACGAATGAAAAACACCAAATTCAATAAATACAATAAAATAGATCGATCAAAAGGAAGTTACGAATCGAAATCATCGGGCCTGTTGGACCCATTCCTGACAGCCAAAACCCGCCAAAGTGGCACACATGACAGACGGTATGTCGGTCTCCTCCTGACATTTTTGATGGTGATGGCGGCAACGTCCCGGGCGGAGGCCCAGACCGCGCCCTCTTCCGGGCCCTTGGTAGTCGGCGAAATCGAGATCGTGGCCGCAGACATTTATTCCGAAAACGAGGTTAAAAACACCAACGGTGGCCTACGGTTCCTGCGCCGGTCCATGAACGGGCTGCATGTCAACACCCGGCATTACGTTCTGCGCCGGGAGCTGCTGTTCGAGAGTGGGGAAGTCTTCGACCCCGACAAACTCGCCGAGACCGAGCGGAACCTGCGCGCGCTGGGATATGTCAACAATGTCCGGGTGACGGCCGTCGACACCACCAGCGACGGCCGCGTGAACATCCGGGTCACCACCCGCGAAACCTGGACCCTGCGCACAAGTTTTTCCTTTTCCATCGCTTCGGGAGATAACCAGCGGTGGAGCCTGCAGCTTTCCGACCGCAACTTCCTTGGGAGAGGGGTCACCCTGGGTGCCGGCCTCGGCCAGGACGAAAACGCCTCCTACTGGAATGCCTGGTACCGGCAACGGCGGCTGTTCGGGACCGGATTGCACCTGGGTATCGATTACTCCAACCGGCAGGACGGTTACGTTCGTCAGCTTTTTGTGGGAAGACCCTTCTACTCGCAGGGCGATGCCTGGACCATGGACATCAGGTTCTGGGATAATCTCGCGGACAAGCGTTATTACCTGAGCAACGTCGGGCCCGCTGGCGATGATCCGACCAGGACAGCCAGCCTCTACGCACTGCTTCCTTTCCACGATTCCGGAGTGTCGGCCGGTTTCCAGTGGCGTTTGAGCAATTCGGATGAGGGGCGCATCTGGCGGTTGGGTGGCGGGGTCAGTGTGCGGCGGACGGTCTTCGACCTGTATGAACCCGAATACCTGCTGTCCGATGGCCGGACAGAGGATCTGTCCTGGCTCGCCGAACCGGGCCAACCCTTCGCCCGCGACCAGGGCACCACCGTGTTTCCCTACGTCTGGTTGCGCAGCCTGGGACGCGCCTGGGCCAAGGGGCGGTTCATCCTTCAGTATGGCCCGGTGGAGGATTTTTCCACGGATATCGAGTTCGACCTCAAGGCCGGTCCGGCGGGTGGCAACCTGGGTTCTACCGCCAGTTATGGCGAATCCCGCTTTCATGCCGAGGGTGCGTTCACAAAATGGACCCCGATGGTGGGCGGCCACCTGCTCCTGCGCGGAGTGGGCGCCGGCGATACAGGCAGCCGGGAAGTGCGGTACTACACCTACGATATCCTGACCGGGTGGATCGCCACGGCGGGCCACCAGAACAGTCCCTGGATCACCCGCATCTTTGCCGAGTACGGGCAGGGTGATAATCTCCTTGGATCGCGGGCGTTGCTGCTGGGTCTGGACCGCGGCATGCGGACCCTGGAATTCGACGGCATGGCGGGGGATCACATGACCCGCTGGAACGTCGAACAGGGAAAGGCCATGCCCTGGGAACTGGCGGGCCTGTTCCGCATGGGCTTCGCCGGCTTCTACAGTGGAGGCATGGCCTGGTGGAAGGATGAGGACCGGGATAAATCAGGTATTCGCCACGAAGCCGGTTTTGGGCTACGATTCGGTCCGACCCGGTCGGCCAATTCACAGATTGCGCGGGTCGACCTGGCCTGGGACCTGAACGGGGATGGCAGCCCGGTCATCACCGCGATCTCCCGCGGGTATTTCTAGGGAATTGCTGAAGGAAAGAAGAACTTGTCAGCCACACGCAGCGTCGCCAAGAACACCATCCTGCTGACCATCGGTCTGTTCAGCGGCCGCCTGCTCGCCCTTTTCCTGCGCAAGAAGATGACCCCGATCCTGGGACCGGACGGGCTCGGCATCCTGGTCACCGCACTGAGCATCAACACCATCCTGCTGACGGTTTCGCGTTTTGGCCTGGGGGTGTTGCTGACCCGGGAGATCACCAGGGCCAAGGTTCTCACCCTGCCGCTGTTCTGGGCCACCATGCGGATCCGGTGGGTTGTCAGCGCGATCAGCTATCTTTTCATATTCGGCTTCGTCAGCGTGGCGGGTTACGACGCGCTGTCCCGCGAGGCCATCCTGATCCTGACCCTGGGCATCTTCATCGAATCGGCGGGCATGGCCTGCGACTCGGTGCTGCAGGCCCATGAAAAGGTCCAGTACCAGACGGCGGGTCAGATGGCCGCGGCGGTGGTCTACTTCGGGCTGGGCTGGTGGTGGTTGAGTGCCGGCCATGGCGTGATGGGCGTCATCTGGGCCAACCTGGCCAGCCAGGTGACGCGACTGGTGGTCATGGCGCCCTTGATGTTCGCCAGGACGGGGCCCTGGACCTGGAAAGATCCGGATGGCGGTCCGGTGCCGAGCATGATGGACATGGCCAGGCTTGGCCTGCCCCTGTTCCTGGCCACCACCTTCGGAGTGATCTACACCAAGATCGACATCGTCATGCTGGAAAGGATGGTGGGCGAGGCGGCCGCCGGCATCTACGGGCAGGGTCACCAGGCGTTCGACGTCATGCTGCTGTTGCCGGGACTGATCGGCACCGCCCTGTTCCCGGCCATGGCCCGTTTCGGCATGAAGGACACCGATGATACCGTTCGTTTGGGGGAACGCGCGTTGCGTTTCATGATGATCGCGGTCCTGCCCCTGACTCTTCTGATCACCTTCACCGCGGGGCCCATCATCCACTGGTTCGACAGGGATATTCGCTGGAACGATGCGATCCCCGTGATGCGGATCGTGATCTGGGGACTGCCCTTGATGGCCGCGGCCACGGTGTTCAACCGGTTGCTGATCACTGCTGACAAGGAAAAGGTGTTCGTAACCATCGGGCTGGTGTCGATGCTGGCCAACATCGCGCTGAACTGGTTCCTGATTCCTGCCTATTCCTATTTCGGGGCATCGGTGGCAACCATCGCCAGCATGATGATCAGCTTCGGGCTGCACGTTTTCTACCTGAACCGCACAGACTACCGGCCTCCGATGACGCGCGCCCTGCTCGGTCCGCCGGTGGCCATGGCCGCGGCCTGGGGGGTGACGTTCCTTCTGGTGGGACTGGTATTTCCTGGCTGGGGCATTGCCTGGAATCGGCTGCCTGTTGATGCCGGGTGGGGGGCCTTCCTGGTTTCGACCCTGGTTGTGACCGCCTTGTATCCCGCCGCGCTGTTCGGGTTGCGGGTGCTGAAGGCCGATGACCTGAATCTGCTGAAACAGCTCTATCGGCCGGTGGATTAGACCTTGTAAGGCTTTCGGCGAATTCGGGTGTTGTTTTGCGGGAAATTCCAGGTAACACTATCCTGGGTCCATTCTTGTCGAGTGTTTTGAGGCCACCAACCAGTCAGGAGGAATAGGCTCATGTACCTCGAACATTTCGGTCTGGGTGCCAATCCCTTCAGCCTGTCCCCGAAACTGGACTTCCTCTTCAAGTCCGGGACCTACGAAGAGAGCATGGCTCATCTGGTCTACGGTCTGGACAACCATGAGGCCATCGTCCTGATCACCGGCCCCGTCGGCATCGGCAAGACCATGGTGCTGCAATCCTTTCTGGCCAATCTCGGACCGCGGTTCGAGTTCGCCCTCATCGCCAATACCAGGGTCACGGCCAACGAACTGCTCAAGCTGCTCCTTGAGGATCTGGGTGTCGAGGTTCCCACCGACGCGGACAAGTCGGATCTGCTGATTCTGTTCAAGGATTACCTGACTGAGGCCAGCCGTGAAGGCAAGATGGTTCTCGTCGTGGTTGACGAGGCCCAGAACCTGGCGCCGGAAGTGCTCAAGGAAATCAGGATGCTGACCAACCTGGGGCAGGGAGAAACCCAGCCGGTGCAGATCATCCTGGTTGGCCAACCGGAGCTGGATGAGACGATCAACCGTCCGGATCTGGCCCAGATCCGGCAAAGGATCAGGGTCAATTACAAGCTCGGTCACCTGACGCGCAAAGAAACCGAGGAGTACATCATCCACCGGCTTGCCGTGGCGGGCTGCAGTAGCAATGTGTTCACCTCCGACGCCGTCGACCGGATCCATCAGGGCAGCCGGGGAGTGCCCCGCATGGTCAATACCCTGGCCGGAGAGGCTCTCCTGTCGGCGTTTGTCGCGGGTCACGAGATGGTGCAGCCGGGCGATATCGAGGAGGATCAGGATCTCGGATTCCATACCGAGCCCGTTCCCGAGGAAGTTCCCACACCTCCATCCCCGCAGGAGCCGGACCTCGAGTCTGCGCCATCACACCAGATGGAAGGTCCCCAGATTCAGAATTCCCAGGAACAAGAGTCATCTTTTCTGATGCCTCCGACTCCACCCGAAAAGGCGCTGCCGGATTCCCGGAGGAACGGCCTGGGCAAGAAGGTGTGGGCCTGGGGCTTCGGAGCCCTGGTGGTGGCCATTCTGGGGGTGCTCTTTTTCATGGGGTCCCTGGACGGCCTGGTGGCCACCCGGATTCCGGACCGGGAAATCGAAACCACTGTTATCCAACCCCAGGTGGAACCGCCCGTCGAGATTCCCGAAAGCACGCCCGTGGAAACCGAGGCCCCCGTTGAGGTGGCGGCCCCTGTCATGGAAGATGGTTTCTACCTCCACATCTATTCCTTCAAGACAACCGAACGAGCCGAAGCCTTTGTCCGGGACTGGGACCATCGCCAGTATGACATCCTATCCCGCACAAATGATATCCAGGGCGTGGCCTGGCACCGGATCTACCTGGGGCCGTTTCCAACCCGGGACAAGGCCTTTTTGGAAGCCCTCCGTATGCAAAAGGACGGGATCATCGACTACTATGAGGTGACCACCTTGCCAACGGGTCAGGGTTTTTGACCCGGCGGACGGCCCGGACGAATTGCGGGTTGATTTCCGCCCCCGGTTTCGTGTATTCGTAGGTCCAGCCATTATTCGCCGCACAATTCCCCCGAAAGGTTTTCATGGATTCCCTAACCGAATTTTCGGCCGACCTGTCAGGCATGGTCTGGGGCTGGCCCGAAGTATTCCCGGTGATGGTCGGTCTACTCCTGGTGACAGGGTTGATCATGACCGCGACCCTGCGCTTCATCC
>DAOWLV010000188.1 GCA_030643455.1 Candidatus Krumholzibacteriia bacterium
CGAAAGTGTGACCGAAACCTACTTTGACACCTACCACGGCAAGGTCTTCGCCCTGGGTTACACCGAAACCGCCAGTTGCCACGATTGCCACGGGCAGCACAACATCCTCAAGCCAGAAAACCCGGCCTCGACCCTGTCCCGCGACAACATCGTGGGTACCTGCGCCAAGTGTCATCCGGGCGCACACCGGCAATTCGCGGGTTATCTGACCCACGCCACGCACCACGACAAGGACAAGTATCCGGCCATCCACTACACCTGGCTGTTCATGACGTCGCTGCTGATCGGCACTTTCCTGGTGTTCGGTATCCACACCCTGATGTGGTTGCCCCGCAGCTTCCAGGCCCTGAAGCATTCGCGCCAGCTGCGAATGGAGGCCAAGGGCGAAAAACAGTTCCGCCGGTTCAATCGTCTGCAACGGATGCTGCACGCCACGGTGATCATCAGTTTCATTACCCTGGCGGTCACCGGCATGACGCTCAAGTTCTCCTATCTGCCCTGGGCCCAGTGGCTGGCCCACGCAATGGGCGGTTTCCAGTCTGCCGGGACCCTGCATCGCATGGGGGCCATCCTGACCTTCTTCTACTTCACCAGGCATATCTACGATGCCCACTGCCGTCGCAAGAAGGCTGGCCAGAGCTGGAAGGAGTTCATTCTCGGTCCGGGTGGAATGATGTTCAACGCACGGGACGGCGTGGAATTCGTCCAGACCATGAAATGGTTCCTGCACAGGGGTGAACGGCCCCAGTACGGCCGCTGGACCTACTGGGAGAAGTTTGATTATTTCGCCGTCTTCTGGGGCGTGGGCATGATCGGAGTCAGCGGGCTCATCCTGTGGTTCCCCGAGGTGTTCACCTACGTGTTGCCGGGTTGGGCCGTCAACGTGGCCTCCATCATCCATTCGGACGAGGCGTTGCTGGCAACCGGGTTCATCTTCACGATCCACTTCTTCAACACGCACTTCCGGCCCGACCGTTTCCCCATGGATCCGGTCATCTTCACCGGCCGGATGACCCTGGCGGAATTCAAGGAAGACAGGCCCCGCGAATACGAGGAACTGGTCAGTGAAGGACGTCTGGAAGAACACATGGTCGATCCGCTGCCCGAAGGATTCGTCAAGGCGCTCAAGACCTTCGGATTCGTGGCCCTGACCATCGGACTGGTCCTGATCGTCACGATCATCTGGACGGTCCTGTTCAGTTACAGGTAGGGTATGACGAGGGTCCCGTCCGGGAGCTGGGCCCCGATCAAGCCGATAAGGAGGCGGGGTCATGAGGAAACCGGGGTGGATCACCATTTGTGCGGTGGCGTTACTGGGTCTTCTTCTCGGGGTGACAGGCTTCGCGGGCGCCGCGGAGAAACACCAGGGCAGTTTCTGGTACGCCTTCGACAACATCAGCGAGATCTCGAAAGACGCCCGGATCATCGTCTGGGTGACCCTTCCACCCGAGTGGCCCGGCCAGGCCGTGAAGATCGACAACATCGTTCCCGAACCTGTGGCCATCCTGGAAGACCCGGTTTCGGGCAACCGGATCATCGAGTGGTTGGTTGAACCTGCAGCACGTACACCCGATCCGGAATCATCCGCGGTCCACCAGTTTTTCCACTTCGATATCGAAGTGGAGGAGAAATCCGTCGGGTTCGACGTCGATCCTTCCAGAATCGAACCCTACGACAAATCAAGTGACCTCTACCGGCAGTACACGGCCCAGGAAACCTGGATCCAGACCGGCGGTGAGATCCTGGACCACGCCCGGGATATCGTCGGACAGGAGAAGCACCCCTGGGCTCAGGGCGGCCTGATCTACGACTGGTTGCTCCACAATCTCGCTTTCGTTCCCGGCGGAACGGAAAACAGGGACGCAATCTCCACCCTGGAAGCCAGGAAGGGGGACTGCGGCCAGTTCAGCATCCTGTTCACTGCCTTGTGCCGGTCGATCGGCATCCCCGCGCGCACGGTGACCTACGCCTGGCTCGACGGCGGCCGTCACGTATTCGCCGAAACCTACATGCCCGGGTTCGGCTGGATGCCGGTGGACGTTTCCCTCGGGCAGATGCTCCTGCCCGACGGGGGCGGCATGAATCCCGAGGAAGTGGCAGCTTTCATGAAGGCCAGGGGTGCCCCTCTCGGGGATCCTCGCTGGTTTTACGGAAATCTCCCGGATGGCCGCCTCATTATCGGGCTCGGCAACAACATCCGTTTCGAGTCCCCGACACTCGGCCGCCACTTCACTTTCCAGCGCATGCAACCGGGGGGAAACGAAGCCACGCCCGAGGCGTTCGTGGCCGAAGGATTCAACTCCTCGCTCATCAATGGCGGATTCTACGTTTTCGATCAGGAAATTGCGGACGACAAGATCGCGCACGCCCTCGTGCACCAGCACCTGGCCTCGAGTTATTTCAAGGTGGGTCTGTATGATGTCGTCGAAGACGGCTGCCGCGAGTCGCTGGTCCAGGGCGGGGACGGCGTCCAGGCCTGGATGAACATCGGCAAGGTCCACATGCACAAGGGTGATTACTACAAGGCCGAGGCCGCCTTCAACCGTGCCCTGACCGGGGTGGCTGTCAAACGCACCGAGAAGATGGAAGCCCTCATCTGGACCCACAACTATCTGGGCAACTGCTACGACCTGCTCGGGCACCGGGACATGGCCATCGACGAGTACCAGATCGTGATCGATATCGGCAACAACTACCGGGGGGCGGTGGACTACGCGCGGAAATATCAGGGTCGAGCCTTCGATCACCCCGCAAAGGAGCAGTAGGGGCCACCCCACATGAGGCCCCTTCGCGGTGCCTCATGTGGGGCTACACCTACTCTGCAGGGGATTTGATGCCCTCGATTTCCAAGGTTATTTTTACCTCGTCGCCCACTACCAGGCCGCCGGCTTCCATCATGCTGTTGTAGGAAAGGCCGTAGTCCTTGCGGTTGATTTTGACCGAGGCGCTGAAGCCTGCCCGTTCATTTCCCCACGGGTCGGTTACCGTGCCCAAAATTTCCAGCTTCAGTTCTACCGGTTTGGTGACGCCGTGAAGGGTCAGATCGCCCTTGATGACGCCCTCGGTGGCATTTTCCATCGCCACGCCGGTGGATTTGAAGGTGAGGGTGGTGAAATTGGCGACGTCCAGGAACTCGTCGCTGCGCAGGTGGTCGTCCCGCTTCTGATTGTTGGTGTTGATGGACTTGGCCTCGATGACCACCTCACAGGACCAGGAATCGGGCTGGCCGGGTTCGAAGCTGAACGAACCGGTGTAGTCGTCGAAGTTGCCGTTGGTCTTGCTGATGGCCATGTGGCGGACCTGGAAACCGATGGTGCTGTGGGAGGCGTCGATCTGGTATTCGGCGGCGGCCAGCGGACCGGCGGCAACCAGGGGGAACAACAGCAGGGCGGTCAATACCAGAAAACGTAGATTCTTCATGGGAAATCTCCTGTGAAACCCGGCCCCTTGAAAAAGAGGCCGGTGGTGGTACGGGGTTGGTTCAACCCGCCTGATGGACGTGGGCGATACGGTGTTCGTTCAGTCCCGACCAGAAGGCCTGGACGCCGTCCAGCATCTTGCGTCCGCCGGCGAGGAATTTCTCTTCGTCGAAGTCCTCGGTGAAGTAGAGCTCTTCGAGCTCGTCCATGACGTGACCCGCGTGCTGATCCTCGATGCGGTCATGCCAGGTGAAGAAGGCCAGGGGCAGGTTGGGTTCCTCGACCTGCTTGAAGGCCTCCAGGCCGGCCACCAGCTGTTTCCAGAAACCGGCGGCGGCCCAGTTCTCGACGGCGAAGCTGGCGCCCTCGGCGATGTTGGGATCATCGTTGCCGTATATGGCCGACAGCTCATCACAGAAGAACAGGGTGGCGGGGGTTCCGTTCCTGCGTTTGCCCATGTCATTGAATCCGATGTCAATGACCTCTCCCATCTTCAACAACCACTCGAAATGAGCGGCCCGGAAGCGGAAGGTACCGCCGTCGACGGAACCCTCGATCGAAACGATCTCGGGGTCGCCTTCCTGGTCCTTGTCCGCGACTTCCTTGGCCTTGCCGCCCGGTTTGTGGAAAATGACGCCCAGCTCGTTGGCCAGGATTTCCTTGGAGGCCCTCATGCCCTCGAGGGAGCCGGCATTGATCATCTTCTGCAGCTGGGCGAGGAGAAAGAGGTTGGAGAAGACCGAAAACTGGATGATGAAATGCTTGACGATTTCACGGTCGGCCGCCCCGCTGGCGAACCACTTGCAGAACTTGTTGTCGGTGATCACGGGATGGGTCATGAATTCGGAATTGCAGGTATCCACAAAAGAGGAGAACCGGCTGGCTTCCTCGCCAGACAATTCTCCGCTGCTGACCTTGTTTTCGATCTGGTCCGATACTTTCAACTGCATGCACGACCTCCTGGGCCTGGGGAAACGGTCATCGACCGGGGAAATCGGGCGGATTTCCGAAAAATGCGAGAGGCCGGAAGGGAAAGGCCCACCGGCCAGTGGCCATAGGATAACAAGAAAATGAAAATCCCGCATGGGGCCGGTCCTGATGCAACAAGGCGTTGTGTTCCTGCGTTTGGGATGGATAATGAACCAGCGTGGATGATGGAGCCCGGTTCCCCGACCCCGGCAACCCCAAAGGAGGTATCGTGGCGGATTCTGGAAAAAAGTGGCTGATCGGGTGCGGTGTGGGCTGCGGGGCGGCGATCCTGCTGGCCATCCTGCTGTCGGTGGGAGGCAGTCTCTACCTGATGAAGCCCTTCAACAAGGCTGTCGACGCCCAGAAGGAACTCGTCGCCCAGTTCGGGGAACGGGAAGCCTACATCCCATCGCCGCAAGGCATCACACCGGACCGGCTGGAAAAATTCATGGCTGTCCGGCGCGCCGTGATGCCCATGTGTACGGAATTCCAGAAGCTCGGTGACAGCTTTGCCGCCATGGAGGAACTCGACAAGGGCGGTGAGGATCCCACCAAGGGTGAAGTCTTCAAGGCGGTGACCAACCTGACCGGAGGAATCTTCGGGATGGTGGGGGATATGGGCCGGTTCATCCAGCTGCGCAATCAGGCCCTGCTCGAAGGCGGAATGGGTCTCGGGGAATACGTCTGGATCTACGTCCTGGTCTACAACTCCTGGCTGGGGAATGCTCCCAACATGGATATCGACGGGGATCCCAAGGGGGGTATGTCCCGCGGGGAACAAAAGGTCATGCACATCCTGGTGCGGAATCACGCCGAGGCCCTGGCAAGCGCGGGGATGGCGGACGAGGCCGCCCTCTGGGAACAGGAGGCGGACCGGATGAAACGATCCGAAACGGGGGTGCCATTCAAGTTCGATGGCTTGCCGGAAGGCGTGAGCCGGGTTTTCCTGCCCTACGAAAGGGAACTCTCGGATCTCTACTGCGAGGCCACATCGAGTTTCGAGATGAACCGGGTTAGGAAAAAGGGCCTGAGCATCCGCTCCGATTGATTCCGAGGGACCGGGTCGGGCAGGTCAGAGAAGCCCCACCCGGTCGTTGAACTCCTTGATCCTGCGGTCCCAGGCTTCGGCCACGGCAAAGGTCTCGGTCCAAAAATCCCGGTCCCAGAGCTGACGCAATTCCTCGACCGACCGCCCCTGCTGCTCCACCCAGGTGAAATATTTGAAATTGTGCAGGGTCTTGCGGTCGTGGTAGGTCAGTTCGCGCACGTAGTCCGGGGTGGCGCCCAGCAGCCAGCGGGCGTGGTCGGCTACGGCCTGATCCCGGCCGTAGGGGCCCCGTTCAGCGGTCATATCCGTCAGGCGTGAATTGTACATCGCGGCCGAATCGGTCAGCGGGGTGAAGATGATGTCCCGCCCGTCCATGCCGTAGTACTTGGCCGTCTCGATGGCGGCCACCAGGTTGCAGATACTGGAAATTCCCAGCAGGGGCAGGTCGCCCACCACGGAATCCGGCACTCCGGCGGAGGCCAGGACCTCGCGGCCGGCCTCCTCGTTGAACAGGCGAAGCAGGTCCAGGCACTGGGCGTCGTCCACCGCGCAGATCATGTCGGTGTTGCGCACGTTGTGGACCCAGGGCACGTGTTTGTCGCCGATGCCCTCGATGCGGTGCCCCCCGAAGCCGCAGGAAAAAAGAGTCGGGCACTGGAGGGCCTCCACCGCCGTGGTGATCATGTCGGGATGCCGCGTCTTCAGGAAGTCCCCGGCGGCGATGGTCCCGGCCGAACCGGTGGCGGAAATGAAGGCGCCCATCCGTTGTCCGGGCCGGGCGACCCGGTCGAAGATCTCCTGGATGACCCCCCCGGTCACGTGATAGTGCCAGATGGGATTGCCGAACTCGTCGAACTGGTTGAAGATCACGCACTCGGGCCGCGTGGCCCTGATTTCCCAGCACTTGTCGTAGATCTCCTTCACGTTCGACTCGCAGCCCGGGGTGGCGATCACCTCGTCGGCCACGTTTTTCAGCCAGTCGAATCTCTCGGAACTCATCTCCTCGGGGAGGATGGCCACGGACTCGCAGCCGAGCAGCCGCGAATCGAAGGCCCCGCCGCGGCAGTAGTTGCCGGTGCTGGGCCAGACCGCCTTCTGGGTGGTGGGGTCGAACTGTCCGGTGACCAACCGGGGCACCAGGCAGCCGAAGGCCGCGCCGACCTTGTGGGAGCCGGTGGGTAACCAGTGGCCGACCA
>DAOWLV010000298.1 GCA_030643455.1 Candidatus Krumholzibacteriia bacterium
AGGGTATCTGCATCTCCCGGGTCGACCAGGAAACCTTCCACGCCATCACGCACTATTTCGGGACTGCCCCCGCTGTTGGTCACGGTCACCGGCACCCCCTGGGCCATGGCTTCCACTGTCACCAGGCCGAAAGGTTCCGCCTGGGAACAGACCACCTGCACGTCGAAGGCCGCGCAGGCCGCGGCGGCGTTGTCGACGTAGCCGAAAAAGTGGACGTTGGGTCCCAGCTCCAGCCGTGCTGCCAGAAGCTTGAGGCTTCTGACGTAGTTGTTGACCCCGGGCCCGTCCCCCAGGATGAACATCTGAAAATCCGGCCAGCGCGGCCGCAGAAGAGCAGCGGCCTCGAGCAGGGTCTCGACCCCCTTGCCCGGGCAGAGCCGGCCGACGAAACCAACGACCGGAACATCCGGACCTACCCCCCTGGATTGGCGCAGGTTGGCGCAGGTTTGATCGGAACCTGCCCATTCGATCCCGTTGGGAATGGTCACGACCCGGTCGGGATCCATGATCTGGGACGCCATCAGGCCCCTGCGGACCGCTTGACTGACCCCGATCATGGCGCTGAAGCGGCTCATGAAGGGGCGTTTGAGTACAGGAAGTGATATCCGGTTCAATTGATGGCGTGAACCCACGTTCAAGACCCCGGTGCCCAGCGTGGCCGCGGCCGCGATGAAATAGTCGCGCGGAAGATGGGTATGCAGAATCTGGATGTCCTGGCGAATGAGCCACCGCCTCAGGCGGGCCACGCTGACCGGCTCGAACCAGTCCACCAACGGCAGGGAAAGGACCTCCACGGCCCGCGCCTGAAGCTCGCGCCGCAACCGGCTGTCCGGCCTCACCACGCAGGACACCGTGTGCCCTCGCCCCTGCATCCCGGCTGCCAGATTCAGCAGGCATACCTCGCCGCCGTAATAACCGGTCATGGAACTGAGGTGGGCGATGCGCATTCGGAGAACGCTCCCCTAAAATAATCCACAAATTGACAGGCTCATTGGGATGGCCAATCTTGACGGCGGGGAGATGGTACCCTACCCTCCCATCCACACCAACCAGTAATACTGACCCTTGTTTGGAGGCTTTTTCTATGGTGCGTCACCTGTGTTCAATCCGCCGCCCCGTGTTGTTGCTTCTGGTCGCGGTGGCCCTGGTGGGTTTCTGGTCCCCGGCCGCCATTGCCCAGGACCATGGCGACGACCATGGTGTCGCCCACACCAGCCCGGTAGGCCTGCTGCCCCTTTGGACACTCATCCCCTTCGTTGGCATCCTGTTGTCGATCGCCCTTGGCCCTCTGATCACGCCCCACTTCTGGCACGCGCACTTCCCCAAGATGTCAGCCTTCTGGGCCCTTCTCTTCGCCATTCCTTTCCTGATCTGGAACCCAAGCGAGGCCATCCAGGAAATCCTGCACATCTACCTGATGGACTACATCCCCTTCATCATCCTTTTGTGGGGGCTGTTCACGATCTCTGGCGGGATCTACCTGGGCGGTTCCATGCGCGGTTCGCCAAAGGTCAATCTGACCATTCTGCTGATCGGCACCTTCCTGGCTTCGCTGATCGGCACCACCGGGGCAGCCATGGTCTTGATCCGGCCCCTGCTGCGGGCCAACGAATGGCGGCGCAACAAGGTTCACCTGATGGTCTTCTTCATCTTCCTGGTGGCCAACATCGGCGGCTCCCTTACGCCGCTGGGCGACCCACCCCTGTTCCTGGGTTTCCTGCACAACGTGCCCTTCTTCTGGGTCACCACGGGCCTTTTCAAGGAAATGCTCTTGGCTTCAGGGCTCATCCTGATCGTCTTCTTTTTCGTCGATACCTATTTCTACCGCAAGGAAGAAAATATTCCCGAGCCCGAGACCGACGGGGAGGGCATCCACATCGAAGGTTGGCACAACTTCTTCTTCCTGCTCGGTGTGATGGGCGCGGTGATCATGTCAGGTTCGCTCAAGCTGACCGACGTTCCCATCTACAGCGGAGGCAGCCACGCTTTGGTCGTGCCGCTGCAGAACTGGCTTAAGGACATCATCATCATCGCGATGGGCATCCTCTCGCTCAAGACGACCGCCAAGGTCCTTCGCGAAAAGAACGGCTTTTCCTGGTTCCCGATACAGGAAGTGGCCTACCTGTTCGCGGGCATCTTCATGACGATCATCCCGGCCCTGGCCATCCTGAAGGCGGGCTCCGCCGGCGCCTTGGCCGACCTGACCAGTCAAGTGCTCGGCCCGGTGCGATATTTCTGGGCCACGGGCATTCTCTCAAGTTTCCTGGACAACGCGCCGACCTACCTGACCTTCTTCAATGCTGCCCTGGGCGACTTGGGCAAGGTCGAAGCCGACATCCCCGGCATGCTGGGCTACCTCGACGAGTCCCTGCGCAACGAGGTCTTCATCAGCGACCTGACCGCCATTTCCGCGGGCGCGGTATTCATGGGCGCGATGACCTACATCGGCAACGCGCCGAACTTCATGGTGAAGGCCATAGCCGAAGAAGCCGGCATACCCATGCCCAGCTTCTTCGGCTACATGGTCAAATGGTCCATCCCAGTCCTGATTCCGATCTTCGTCATCGTGACCTTCGTGTTTTTTGTCTAGAGGAGATTGAGTAATGGCCACCAAAAACAACAACGCCAGGAAGTCGTTCTACGAAGTCGTGTTTCTGGGCAAACCCAAGGTCGTGCGGGCGTTCATGAAGGGGTTTGTCATGGGCAATCTCGACAACGCCTCGGTCATATACAGTTGGAACGCGGGAATATATCACGAGGGGAAGGTTGAAAAACTGGTCGAGATGGTAGGCATCAGAGGTACCGACTGCCATGTCATCGTGGGCAGCGACACCAGCGCCCTGCTGAAGAAGTGGGCCAAGCGGATCGTCAAGGAAACCGGCCTGGAGATCGTCTCCCACCGCCACATCCGTTCGGCAAGCATGTACTTCAAGTTTCAGGCCTTCGCTCCCCGGTACAACGACGAGGTCGTGGGCCTGGTGAAGAAGCTGCCGGCGGGACTGCGAATGGAAAATTTCAAGCACAATGTGAAGCTCGATCCCAAGGCCAAAGGGGTCGAGATCTATTCGGCGGTGCACCACTATGAGGCCTGCGGCGAAGCGACCGTGGTGGGGCGGATTGATCTGCTGGTGGCGCTGAAAGAGGAGTTCGAGGATTATCCCCTTATACAGTCCGAGGATATTGTTTTGAAGCTGGCTTAGGAGCCGGGAACAGATCCGTTCAAGAAGAATCCCGGATGTCCTCAGCCCTTGGCCTGCGGATTACCGGGATTCTTCTTGAACGGACCTGTTCCCGGCCGCCATGCGCAACTTCAGAACAAGAACCTCAAGTAGTAAGACCCCCCGGAATTATCTGTAGAGACTTTTTATCGTGCCCCAACCCAGAATTTCCGTGGGGACGGCGCAATCCGATGTTATGTACGCGGGATCACCCGCCTGGGCCTCAAAAGGACTTCCATCGGCCAGGATTATGTAGGGATTGTCTCCCGGCTGGGAGGATCCACTCGCCTTTTCCAGATGGAAAGTGATTTCCGGGACATCCGGTGGGGGTAGGTACATGTATTGGAAATGCACCAGGGGAGTGGCCTGCGCGGTCGGGAACGGCTCTCCGCAGATCACAAGCAGATTTTCCAGATCAACGGGGTGGGGAAAGATGACGTCGCAGGGCCAGAAAACGGCCAGTTGCAGCAGTGTGCCATTGAGGAAATACCCGACCTCGAAACCGAGAATCATCGCTGGCGTCGGATTTGTGTAGACGATCCAGACGGAAAAGGGAGTGAAGGGGATAATGGTATCATTGCAGATCTGGTCAGCGGTCTCGTCGAAATAGACTCCCAGCACGTCGGGCCGCGGATCGACCACCGCGAAGGCGGCCTGCGCAATCAACACCAGAATGAAGGCCATCATTATATTTCGAGCCATATCCAACCCCCTTGTTGATGTGACCGATGTTTCATGATGGCACCACTACACATCATACCAGATTCCCCGTCCGATGGCAAAAACCAGGGCGGCCCCGAAGGACCGCCCTGGCGCCGGACTTGTTGAAGTGACGGATCTATTGAATCGTGTCTTCCGCCTCGTCATCGCAAAGGGTCGTCCAGCGTCCGACGAAAAACCCGCCGGGATAATCGGCCACGGGATGGGCCTGACCGCCGAGAATACCTTCCATGTTACCCCTGCGGCCTGTCCAATGGCCCAGGAAATCGGCCAGGTCGTGTTCCTCGTCGCCAGGATTCCAGCCGCCCCGGATCAGTCCCATGAAACGGCCGCGCCGGTCGATGTACTTGCCGATGAAGATACGTTGGCCGTCTTCGGTCACACCGTATCCGCCGCGCAGGAAGCCGCGCACCCGGCCGGTAAGGGTGGTCCACGCACCGGCATGGGTTCCGTAGAGTTCGCCCGGCCTGTCATGGTCCACGGTATCGGGCCGGTCCGCCCGCACCTGGCGGTAACGACCGGAGAGAAAGCCCTTCGGGCAGACTTCGATGTCGCCCAGCGAAAATCCCGTCATCTGGAATCGGTTGCCCTGGTCGTCGACCTCGAAGACCTCATCAATATCCGCCAGATGCATCACTTCGAAGTCCGCGCTGAACCCCGGAGTGTTGATGTGCAGCATGTTCGGTTCGGCATATTCCGAATTGGCATCCTCGGGCCGTTCGATGATCTGGATCAACAGGCCGTCGAAATGACAGGTGGTGTGGGAAACAAAAGCCACTGTCCTTTTGTTGAGGCGAGGGAAG
>DAOWLV010000123.1 GCA_030643455.1 Candidatus Krumholzibacteriia bacterium
ACGAACAAATAACGAAAAAAGCCAGAAAAAATCGTAATAAAACCCAATAATTTCAGGTATTTATACTTCCACTGATGAAAACGAAAAATTGCTTTCAACGGTTGTCAGAGGGTTGTAGCGAATCCCCTCCATCAGACCCAATTATAATGGCACGACCTGCAATATGGAGTCATGGATGCTCCTGCGCCTCCGATGGCAAAGAAGCCGTAATACCAAGACGGGCCGCCACGGTATGTGACAGCCCTTCTTCCAATGAACCCGATCAGGAGCAAACCCGATCAATACCGGAACACCCCAAACACTTCCACTCCTTCAAAGGCGGGTTCGAACTTGCAAACGCCCCCTGAACACAGGAACCCTTCCTGCCGCTTGCCGGCCCACAGGTTGATATTGCCGCCATGACTGATGGTGTAGGTGATCTGCCCGGCGGGGAAGGGTCCTTCCTCTTCGCCGGTCAGCAGCCGGTGTTCATCGTGTTTGTTGTTGATCTCGAGGATGGCCGCGAAGGCCCAGCGAGGCGCGGTCTCGAATTCAAGCTTGAACCAATCCTCGTCGTAGGCGCCCAGGTCGAAGCCTTCACCGCCGCCCAGGCGTACGTGCTGATGTTCGGCTTGAAGGGTCAATGACCGGGTGTTCGTGGCGAACCAGGTCAACTCGCCCATGACCGTCTGGCGCAGCCCTTCGCTGTCCTGGTAGCCGAAGGCGCCCGACAGGCGGAAATCACCTATGCGATCCTTCACGAAACTGCCGTAGGCCAGTTCATAGATGGTTTCTCCGGGATCGAAAAAGTCCGGCATTTCCCCAGGAGTATCCGTTTTATGTCGATTGATCCGGGCACCACTGGCCAGTAATGTCCATCCGTTTCCCCCGGCATACATGAGGTCCAGGTTGTTGCCCATCTCGTCGTTGGCATTCAGGACGTGCGGCGCCCGGTTCATCAGGGTCCAAGTGAATTCGCGGGCCAGGGAGGGAGGGCGGTTCAATGCGGTGATGCCGTCCGCGCGGGGAATCAGCTCGAATTGCAGATAATCGCTGGTTTCCCAGGACACGGAAAAGGGGCCATCGTAAAAATTCAGGTTGCCGTAGAGGGCTCTGCCACTTTGGGCCTCTTCCACCGGATCCCAGTCGTTGCGGAAAGTGTTTTTCCAGCCGTACTCAAGGTAGTAGTCGCCGAATCCGAAATTCTGCCGGATGCGGGCGGCGGTTATCCAGTCGCGGTTGACCTTGTCGTCCTCGAGGATCTCGTCGTCCCTTTTGTAGGTCATGCCGGTCAGCGCGAGATTGATCTTGTAGGGCAAGGAGTAATTGAAGTCGGCGGCACGGATGTCCTTGTCGTTAACGCTGGGCGTTCCGGAGAAGGCCCTGGCCGTGATCTTTCCCCTCTTGTAGGTGCCTATGAGGCCGTCCAGGCGGGTGTCGATCCTGATTGTGCGGTCCTCGTAGGAGTTGAAGACCAGCCCACGTCCGAAGAGGCCGTAGAAATGGCCGGCCCTCACGAATACGCTGCTGCTGTTGAACTCGAAGAAACGGTGTTCGATATTGGTGCCCCGGCCCCCCTCTTCGCTGGGCGCCTGGGTGTTGAGCATGATGCCGGTGCGGAACCCGCAGAACTGGTAACTCACGTCCAGCCAGTTCTCGAAGATTTCCCGGCGTGTCTCCTTGGCGTAGGAGTACTCGAAGCGGTCGGTGGCCGTGACGGCTTCGCCCCATTCCGGTTTGCCGGTGTCGACCTCGATGCCTCCTTCGACCTGGGCCAGAAGGGCCTCGATCTCGCGCTGCAACTCCTCCTCGTCACCTTCCTTGTAGCCGATGTGGCGGTAGATTTCCCGGCCCCGTCCGTCGAAAATAATCGTGAAGGGAAGGATGCCGCCCACCTGCAAAAGCTGCTGCAGCTCCGCGCCGGTATCCAAAGGGACGATGAGGTTGTCGTAACCCATGGACTGGATGAAGGGCGCGACCTTGGCCACGGCCTTGGAGGCGTCGGTGTTGACGGCCAGGAACGTGACGCGCCCCGCGTATTCGCCCGCCATCCGGTTCATGTGGGGCATTTCCTTGAGGCATGGTCTGCACCAGGTGGCCCAGAAGTTCAGGACCACCGGACCCTTGGCCAGGGTTTCGTGGAAATTCACGGTTTCCCCGGTGGTGGTCTCGAGGGTCCAGTCGGCGGTCCTTTCCAGGGCGATCGCGGGATTCGACCCGATCGTCGCAACGAGGATCAAAAAGAAGGAGACCGCAACCGTCTGGGCGATCCGGGGCGAGAGGATCCGTCGAATCATTCCAGCTCCTTGTTTCGGCGGGCGGGGAACAACCGTGCCCTGTCCAATACGAGGGAAAGAACCAGCTAACGTGCCAGGGTCATCTTCACCGTGCGGGCCTCGCTGGCCACGACCACGCGGGCCAGGTAGACACCCGAAGCCAAATTGCGGCCTCCGTTGTCGCGGCCGTTCCAGACCATGGTCTGGGGGCCGGGCTCGAGTACGCCGCGGAACAGGTTGCGGATCTCGCGGCCCCGCAGGTCATAGATCACCACTTCGGAATTCACGGCCTGGGTCCCACCGACCTCGAACTTGACGCTGGTCTGGGGATTGAAAGGATTCGGAACCACGAAGGCGTTGAAAACCAACGGAGACTGGACATCGTTCGGAACGGCAGAAAACGGGAAAGTGATCCAGTCCAGGACGGACGTCATCACGTCGTTGCGCTGACTAGCCGAACTCAGACCCTCGAAACCGAAGGCGGCGAAGAAGGTGCGTCCATCACCAAAGGCCGAGCGGACCGCCGCGTCCTGCCCGGTGGCATAGGTCATGGCGGTTGCCCCGTTGACGAGGGTGGTGATTTCGTCGGGGCTGGAGTTGTTGTTGGCTCCGTCGCCGCCGTTGATGGTCAGGACCATGCCGTCGGCCACGGGATCACCGGCCACACCGTTGACCTGGTTGGTGGCTGCGTCATCGGCCAGGAAGTCGACACCCAACAGATCCTGGAACCAGGCGTGGGCGATGGGGGAGTAGAGAGGGCTGCCAGGATCGCAATAATCCATGGCCAGATTCTGGCCCGTGAGGAACAGGTTGCCGCCGTTCTGGACATATTCCTCCAGGTTCGCGCGGTCATCGTCAGCCAGGCCCTGGCCGTAAGTACCAACGGACCAGACAATCCCGTCGAAGTTGGCCAGGTCCTCCGCGGTCAATACACCCATCACTCCACGTGTCCAGGTGGCGTGAGTGCGGCCAGTGGCATCGAGGGCATCGCTGAAGAAGATCTCGTAACCCGCACCGCCGTCCGAATCGACATTCAGGATTTCCAGGCCCGAAGTCACGACGGTAAACGAGGTGACTTCCACCACGCCGGGGTCGCTCAGGCTTTCAAGCGTGATATTGGACGAGCCCCTGCCCTCATCGACCGCGGCGGTGATTGCAAAATCGAGATTCGTGGATTCCCCGGGACCCAGGATGAATTTGTGAACCGTATATGAAGGAGGAAAACAGACCGGCCCTTCGCAGATGGTGGCCTGCCAGAAGGGGGGCATGTCCGTGACCATGGTGACCCGGAAGGAGTCGGTCAGGGCGCTGGTGTTTGTCATTTCAGTCATGAAATCCTCGAGGATGAACATGTCCTTGACCGCCCCTTGCTGGCCGTAGGACCAATCGAAGGAATACTGGGCAAAGGCGGAACCGGAAGTCAACAGGATCAGGATCGCCACCAGGGCGATGATGACGGGAGTGCGGCGAAGGGTTCTCATCGGTGTTTCCTTTCGGGAGACGGGGCGAGGGTCGTTGTGGAACCCGCTTGCAGGATGGTGTAGTTGATGTCGTGCTGGACAAACGCGATGGCGACGTAATCTTCAGGCGCCGCGCTGCCCCTGTTCAAGGTGAGATCGAAATGCTGGTGATCCCCGGCGGTCAGGGCGCCCAGGATAGGCAAGGTGTCCACGCGGTCACGGAAGACATGGTGGAAAACCGTCTGGCCGTTGACGCCAGGCGCGGGTTCGATCACGATTTCCTTCTCGTAGATGGCGACAAACAGGACATGACCGGTCAGGTCCACGTCCCGGAAGGGTTCCAGGGTCACGGTGACCGGTACGGTTGAAGAACTGAAGTCAGCGATGACCTCCACCAGGAAACCGGGATCGGATTCCAGGGCCATCAGGACGGAATTTTCCATGTCGGCTGCATCGAGCGCATTGGCCTGCCTGGCGCCATCGATGTAGAGATCCGGGGCTCCCAACACATTGTACAGGCTGTAACGGGCGGAATTCTCCGCGGGATTGGCCAGGAAGAAGGGATCGGCTAGTTCAGGCCAGGACACGGCGAATTCAATGAACAGCATCCGGTCGGAAGTGAATTCCGGTTTTTCAGCCATGGCAACCAGGTTGTCGGTCATCTGGGGGCAGGGAGGGCAGCTGACGTTGGAAAAACCCTCCAGGATGACGGTCTTTTTCGACCGGGTGGAGAAGGTGTCGTCAGGTATATCGGTGATTTCCTTGTCGAGAATGGTCACCTCGAACTGCTCGGGCAGGACCAGGTATCCGTCCAGATCCAGGGACACCATCACCGTGCCAGGTTCGAGGCCGGCCACCGCCGCTGGTACGATTTTTCCAGTGTTGTTTCCATCGACCAGGATGCGGGCTCCGACGGGACTCTGGATCCGAAAACCGGTCTGGGAAAGTGAGAAATCCACCTGGAGGGTATCCAGCGGTTTCAGGACGACGGAGGCCGTGTCGGGGAAGGATACGAAATCGCCCAATTCCACAGTGACCTGGTAAATCGCCGGGTCGAGGCCGGTCAGGGTGTGGGGGGTGATAAAACCGGTGTCATCGCCGTCAAGAAAGATGGCCGCGCCCGCGGGTTCGGACGTAACAATGATGTTGCCCGGTTCGAACGTGGGCGCCTGGGCCCCGCAGGAGACCAGAAAAAATAACCCTACCAAGGTCAAACAGACCGGCAGAACCCGGCCAAGGGAAATATTCGTCATGGGCAAGACGTCACCTTTACCAAAAATCCCGGAGGAAACGAGCGATTTCCGGGGAATGGAGCGGATTGAACGACCAGTGTCGTATGAAGTATAGGAAATGGGGTCGGGATACGTCAATTTTTTGTAAATTGGTTGAATGTGGGTCGCCGGACATTTGGGGCAAAAAAGTCGAATTATCAGGGGTGAAGCGGAGAAAGAGCCTGGCGGAGGGGTCAGTGAAGTTGATTCGTCAAAACCAGTTAAGGGATTCCAGTGAGTCATTTTCAAGGGATCTGGCGTGCAGGTTCCAAATTTTGATGTCGGCCTCGATAGCCACGGGAATCCCCAGAAAAAAGGTGGGCCCGGAATTTGATGCTCTTCCGGGCCCGGATCATTCATTCCTGATGAAATTCTGGGCCAAGGGCCTTATCTAGCCATCCCCATGGGGATGTTCGTCCTGGCCTTCGCCTTGGGGGTGTTCGGCCTGGGCCTTCTTGGCGCAGCCGGCGCAGTACCACTTGCCGTCGACTTCGGTCATCTGGTCTTCCGGGACGGCTTTCATCCCGCATCCACCGGCGCAGTCGTGGACAGCGACGGTTTCAGTGGCGCTTTCAGCAGGGGCCGCTGTTTCCGCAGGTGCAGCGCTTTCGGCCTGGGAAGCGGTGTCGTCGCCGCCGCCACAGCCGGCGGCCAGCAAGCCGAAGGAGAGCAGGGTGATCAGGGATGCTCCAAGAATCAAACGCTTGTTCATGAGGGAACTCCTTGTCGGGGAACACTTCCGGGACAACACCCGGAATTTCACGGGTTGAACTAAGGCAAACGTCCTCTGGTGCCGAAGAAAACTGGAAACATGGGACCTGTATGCCCATTGAAGCCACGCTTTCCCCATTCGTCAAGGGAAAGGGTCAACCCGGTGCCGGCGCATTCTTTTCCTTACCATCATCAGGTCTTTAGGAGATAATGATTCCTGAATCCGGGGATAAGCTTTGAACGGGACTCGTCAATTTTTTCATGAAGGAGCAGGATAGATGAAAAGCGCACTTCTCGTTTTGATCATTGCCATTGGCATGGGGGCCGCAGCCATGGCCGACCCCGTCGATCCGGATCCTGACGGGATCGGAATCTATTTCGACGAGGGAGCCATCGACGAAAGCTGGTGCGCCACTGCGAGCAGCGGCAGTCAACTGACCGCCTACCTGTGTCTGACCCGGGCCAGCGACGAGTCGGGATTCACCAACTGGGAAGGGCGCATCGAATCCTCGGTCCCCGGCACCCTGGTCGGTTTTGCCATCCGGGGCGATGCTACCAATTCGGCCGTCGAGCCCGAATTCGTGGTCAGCTACGGCACCCCGCTTCCGTACCAGCTTTCCACCGTGCTGCTGGAGATCACCGTGGACGTGGTCTGGGATTGGCCGACGGGGCTGAGGGTCTGGCCCGCCAGTTCGCCCAGCGGCGGCGAAGAACTGCCGGCCTACGCGACCACCGCTTCGGCAGGGGCTTACCTTACGCTGGGTTATTCCTTCGGTTGGGACAATGTGACGGAGATTCCCAACTGGTGTGCCTCGATCAACGATGATAATTGCCTGAACGCACCTTCGGTCCCCATCGATTCCGCCTCTTGGGGACGGATCAAGGCCTTGTACAGGTAAGGGCTGTCATGCTGTCCACGGAATTCAGGAAACTGATCGCCCCGCAAGCCAGGTGCTGAACATCATCTGGGGCGCCCTGGCGTTTGCTTCGGTCTTCTACCCCACCGTGTAGCCGTCAGCGTCGATCACCTTCTCGGCGATCAGGTCATGCAGGTGCGTGCGATTGACCGGATCGTGTTTGGTCAGCCGGCGCAGGCCCGCGAGCATGGTGCGCAGCTCGTCGCCTTCGACAGTGGCGGCCATGACGTTGCGGCCCCAGCCACCGACGCGGTCCATGGTGTCGTGGATGAACAGGGTGGTCATGTCGGCCATCATCCGGGCGGCATCTTCGCCGTCCTTGTCGGCCTTTTTCAGGGTGCGCAGCAAGGCGCTTTCGCAGGCGTAGGTTTCGATGATGATGTCCGCCACGTCCGCCAGCACTTCCTGCTGGTCCTTCAGACCCTTACCGAATTTCTGGGCGGCCAGGCCCAGGGTCGCCAGGACGACCTTCTTCATGTTGGCTATCAGCTTACCCTCGTCTTCCAGGAATTCGGGTTCGCCCGGCTCGGTGAACGAGGGCAGGCCCGTCAACTCCTCGGCCACCGCCTGGGCGACCTGCAGGAAGGGGAGCTCACCCTTGAGGGCCTTCTTCATGATCATGCCCGGCACCAGCATGCGGTTGATCTCGTTGGTGCCTTCGAAGATGCGGTTGATGCGCTCGTCGCGGTACAGCCGTTCCAGCGGATATTCCTGGCAGTAGCCGTAGCCGCCCAGCATCTGCAGACATTCCTCGGCGGCCAGGGCGCAGACCTCGGTCGCGAAGACCTTGATCATGGAACACTCGATGGAGAATTCCTCGACCTGAAGGATGCTGGCCCGGTCGTAACCGGGGTCGCTCTTGTCGAGGGTTTCGATGGCGACGTCGAGCAGGCCCGCGGTGCGGTAGACCATGGACTCGGCCAGGAACAAGGCGGTGTTCACGTCGGCGATCTTGGCGCGAATCAGCCCGAACGAGCACAGCGGCTGTCCGAACTGGTGGCGCTCCCTGGTGTAGGGCACGGCCGCCTGGAGGGCCAGTTTGCCGCCTCCAACGGTGCTGGCGCCCAGCTTGAATCGTCCCACATTCAGGATGTTGAAGGCGATGTGGTGGCCCTTGCCAATCTCGCCAAGCAAGTTCTCAATCGGCACCTTTACGTCCTCGAGAGTGATGGAGCGGGTCGAAGATCCCTTGATGCCCATCTTCTTTTCCTCGGCCCCGATGGTCACGCCTTCGCTCTCGAGGTCGACGATGAATCCGGTGAACTTGTCCCCGTCAATCTTGGCGAACAGGATCACGATCTCCGCGTAACCGGCGTTGGTGATGTACTGTTTCGAACCATTCAGGACGTAGTGCTTGCCGTCATCGGTCAGCACGGCGGTAGTGGCCGCGGCCAGGGCGTCCGACCCGCTGCCCGGTTCGGTCAGGGCGTAACAGGTCA
>DAOWLV010000202.1 GCA_030643455.1 Candidatus Krumholzibacteriia bacterium
GCCAGACGAATCCGGTACAAGGCGGTGGAGGCCCTGGCCCTGAACAACCAGGGTTCGATGGAGTATTCACGGGGTGATCCGGGCGTGGCCATGGAACATTTCCGGCGCGCGGGCAAGTTGCAGCGCCAGATCAGCCAGGTCCAGGATGCTGTGTCCACCGGGACCAACGAAGCGAACTGCCTGAGCCACCTGGGACGGCTGGACGAGGCAGTGATCCTTCTCACGGAGCTTCTTAAGGAATGCGAAGAGGGCAACTTCAGAGACCGGGAATCCTACGTGTTGCGTGTCCTGGCCGACGTCCGGCAGATGCAGGGGCGCAAAAACGAGGCGGTGGCGATCTACCGGCGCATCCTCGCCCGCAACGAGGAGAAGCAGGATATCAAGGACAGGATCCAGAGCGTCACGGGTCTGGCGGCGGCCCTGGCGGACATGGACAGTTCCGCTGCGGCACTGACCGTTTTGCAACAGGAGGAGCGCCGCAGGCAGGGCCAGTTGTTTGGCTTGTCGCGGGTCGAGTTCGAACTGGCCTTTGGCGATCGGTTGCTGGAGACAAGGCAACCGGAGGCAGCACTGGAAAGGTACCGGATCGCGATCAACATCACCGCTGCCGCGGGCATACGGCGGCACCGGGTAGATGCCCTGGCGGGGGCCGCCCGCTGCCAGCGCGAGCTTGGCAAACCCGAGGCGGCCCTGGCCCTGTTGCGCGAGGCCGCCCGGGCCTGGGAAGATGTCCGGACCGCAGCCCTGGATCCGGAGTGGCGGGAACAGCGCGGTGTGTCCGGCCGACTCGTCTATTCCCAGCTGGCGGTCCTGATCCTGGCCGGTGCCGATTCCGATTGCGCCACCATCGCTTCGGCCTTCGATGAGGTGCAGGTTTTCAAGGCCCGCACCCTGGCCGAGCGGATCGGGGGTGGGGACCGGGCGGCCAGGTGGCCGGTCGTGACCATGGAAATACTGCAGACCGAGATCCTGGAGGACGGCGAGGTTTTTCTCGATGCGTATCTGGGTCCGACGGAATCCATCCTGTTCGCGATTACTTCAAAGGAATGTCAGGCGGTTTTTTTGCCGGACGAACGGATACTGGCAAACCGGCTGCGACTTCACCATGAGTTGCTCGCCACACCTCCGTCGGCACATGACCTGAGTCGGGCGCTGGAGGTGGTGGAGGCCGCCGGCGAGAGGCTTGGCCGGGAACTGCTGGGGCCGATTGCGTCCCTGTTTTCCGGTTGCCACCGGGTCGTGTTCGCACCCGACGGTGCGCTGAATCTGGTACCCCTGGTCACCCTGGTCCGGCCGAGCAGTCCGGATACGCACCCGGTGTGGGTGCGGGTCCCCTCGGCGACGATCCTCGGTTTCCTGCGGACAAGCGACGACACGCTACGGGGCCAAGGTATTCTCGCGGTGGCCGCCGCCGAGACACCTGAAGGTCGGCCCCTGCCGGGTGCCGTGCGGGAAGTCAGGCACCTCGCCCGGCGCTACCGCGACGTCGACTTGCGGTTGGCGGGAAATTCCGGTGCGGCCCTCGTTCCGGCGGATCTCACACGCTATGACATCCTGCACCTGGCCACCCACGCCCGGGTCGATGACCAGCGTCCCTGGTCTTCGGAAATCGTCTTGAACACGGAAGATCCCACCGGCAAGTTGCGGGCCGGCCTCATCGCGGAGCTGGATCTTTCGGCCCGACTGGCGATTCTTTCGGCCTGCGAAACCGGGTCGGGACGCATCCTGTCCGGCGAGGGCGTGCTCGGACTTTCCAGCGCGTTTTTGAGCGCAGGCGTGCCGACGGTCGTGGCCAGCCTCTGGCCCGTGGACGATGGGGTGACCACCGTCCTGATGGAGAAATTCTACAAGGAACTGGCTTCCGGCCTGGACCCCGCGACAGCCTTGGCGCTAGCACAGGACGCCATCCGGGCTGATCCGGTCACGGCCCATCCTTTCCACTGGGCCGGCTTCGTGGTCGTGGGGGATGGCACCGTGGCCGTGGAACTCCAGGTCAAGCGACGGCTTGGTCCGGTGGGTCTGCTGTTGGTCGCGGTCTTCGTGGCTGTCGTGGTGACCTTCACTGTTCGCCGGCGATTCCGGAAAACCTTGAGCTGATCCAACCAAAAAACTTTTCAATCCACCGTGTGATTTTCGTCTTTCCCCCGCGTCCCATCAGTTACAGCGCCGGCGCCCATCCTCGGGTCCGGCCGTACCTACCATGATGGGGGAACTCATGAAAACGCTACTGATCATTCTTGCCGGCCTGGTTGTACTCGGTGCCGGCAGCGCCCTGTTTGCTGCCGACCAGCCTGCCACGCCGCCGGAAGCTCGCGAACTTACACCCATGATGATGGAGATCACCGCGTCCATCGAAGCGGCCCGCCTGGAGGTGGCCGATCTCAAACTGCGTTACGACGCGGCCATCGACAACGAGACGGCCATGGAAATCATGCGTGAGGTCACCCGGGTCAAACACGAAAGCAGGGTCGAGATGATGCGCATCCAGCTGCGTTACGCGCGGCTGGACGGCAACGACGAACTGGTTGCCGAGCTTGAAGAAATCGTCACGAGGATGACCGCGCCGCCAAGAAAAGGCGTACCCATACCTCGCGACAACCCAAAACATTAGGAGGTCGCCATGTTGTACCGCACAAACTGGCTGCTTCCAATGGCGGCGGTTTTTCTGCTGGCGGGGGTGCTGTCTATGGGGCTGCCGGCCACGACTATCGCCCAGCTGCCGAACCTCACCTATTACCAGGATCCCAATTTCACCTACCCACTGGTGCCCACCGCTACGGCTGTCGGAACCTGGCCGGTGACCCTTCCGGCAACACTGCCCGGAAACGCAGGCAGCATCTATTTGAGCTTCACGGGGCAGAACAACGGTTCGGGGGATGTTCCCGATGGTTTCGTGGGGATAAATCAGCTGGATGGCTCGATCATCGATACATGGGATTACTGGTTCTTTCCGGCCGGCAGCATCTACACCAATTATGGCCAGGGCCCCTTTAATGTTCGGGGCGGCCGTCATACTCTTGATGTCGTGAACGATCCCTATAATGCCGTTATCGAAAGCGACGAGACAGACAATGCCTGGGGCCACCAGTTCGTTTTCACGCCGTATGTGCTGAGCGAGTCCACACCGAAGATGCGCGGGGCTCCGCCCGCAAGGGAGGGGGGCTGGTCCTCCATCATCGACGGCTCACTCATCACGACCAACTGTGATGGATTTCGTTTCAACTCCTCGGGCTGGTGGAATGTCATCACCCTGTACGCGGATGACGACGCCGACGACTACGATCTTGATCTCTACCCACCGGCCACCGGCTCAGAGGATGGTTTCAGCAGTTTTATCGAGGATTCCATGGAATTCCCAGGCCACCTTGACGCGATCATCATCAATCGCAATACGGTGGGTTTCGCCGATTATGATATTGGCGTAACAAATTACAACGACGGCGGGGGCCAGTTCGTCATCGAACAGGTGATCAGCCAACCGTCCTTTGTCGGGGACTTGTTGACTGTCGACCTGGCGGCAAACGAATACCTTCGAATCTGGGATACCTGGATCGGCGACACCGGTTGGGTGAGCGTATTTGTGGAGGACGTCGCGGCCGCTGGCGAGGGAATCTTTGTGGGCTGGGTGGAACACGACGCGACGGAGGTCGGCCTTTCAGACATAAACGATTGGGCGGTCACCGACGAGTCCGGGCGCGCATGGCTCCATCGGGACTTCACCACGGTCGGTTATTACGGCCTGGTGATCTACCGCGATCCCATCGATGGCGGTGTGGCCAAGACCGTGACGGTGAAGATCGAACCGACGCCGCCGGACCTGCGACCCTACCAGTTGACGGGTTGGTATGCTCCGTTGGTACCGACACCGACCCCCGTCGTTCTGGGATCGCCGGTCATCCTGCCGGACACCCTTTACGGCTTCATGTCCGAAACCTATCTCAACTTCGCTGTGGAAAATTTCAGCGAGGCCTCCTCGCCCCCAGTGGACGTGGCGATCTACCAGGACGGATGGGAGGACTACCCGGCCCACGTGGTTACGACGCAGACCATATACCCCTTCGAGGTATGGGCCTGGAATTTCCAGTCGGGCCTGGAGTTTCCCGGTGGACGCCACGTCCTGACCCTGGAGGCAGACCACATCGACTCCATCCACGAGATCTACGAGGACAACAACATCTGGGGCGAGCAATTCTGCTGGTCTCCACTGGATCTGGATTTCGGGAACCAGTTCAGCCACGAACATCCGGGTATATTCAGTGGGGGCTGGGAAACAATCACTTCGGGTGAATCGCTCCTCATCAACTGCGACGGATACCGACTCCACACCGGTAGCTACTATTGGGAAGGCCTGGTCCTGACCCAGGGCCAGAACAGTGATTTCGATCTATTCGTCCACCATTCCTACTCGGGGGTGAAGGACGGCTTCGACGACTACCTGGCCTCTTCCACGCTCCTGGCGGGGGCAACCGACTACATCCTGATCAATAACAACGTGATGCCCGCAGGGGCCTTCGATATCGGGGTGGCGAATGATTATGGAGATGAGCCCTACACGGTGGAGGCGGTGGGTTCGACCACGCTGCCCCCACCGAGCACCGGCACCCACGGTCCCTACGAGATGCTGGTGTCCCACATGCTCCACATCCACGACCTCTACCTTGACCAGGGCATGTACGCCTTCCGTCTGGACAATGTGGCGGGCGGGGTCGACTGGGGCTTCGCGCTCCATTCCTGTGAGGATGGACTGATGGGCCGGAGCAATGCAATGTTGGGTGGTGAGTCCTGGTGGAACGGTCCCGGACAGGCCGAATGGTTCACCGTAGACATTCCCACGGCCGGCTGGCACGCCCTGGCGGTGTTCAAGGCCGGGCCGGAAGGCTTCGACCTGGATGGCGCCTACCAGCTGACGATCATGGAGGGCGTCAGCGACGTTCACGACCCCGTGAACATTCCGTCGGCGACCGCCCTGACCGGAGTCCATCCCAACCCCTTCAACCCACAAACGACGATCAATTACGAGTTGGCTGTTCCGGCTTCTGTCGAACTGGATATCTACGACGTGAAGGGAGCGCTTGTGCGTCGTCTGGTCCGTGAGTCGATGCCGGCCGGCCATCATGCCGCGGTCTGGAACGGGAAAGACGATACAGGAGGGCGCGCGGCCAGCGGCGTCTACCTGGCCCGGTTCAGTGCCGGCAACCATCGCGACGTAAGAAAGCTGGTGATGCTGAAATAGGATCCCATTGCGATTTGCCCCCATCACGTGATGGGATCGGCAGGAGGCGCCTTGAGGGATTGGCGCCTCCTGTTTTTTGTTGCCCTCTGGTATAATAATTCCGATGCGACTGTGATTTTCATTCCAACCCTGCGTCAAATAACATGGATGCTCGAATTTCCCAGGTACTCGACGACCAGGAACTGCTTCGGCAGGCTATCGAGTATCCCGACAGCCAGGCGGGCCGGCATGCCGCCTCCGTGCTGCTGGACCGGTACCGTGAACGGGTCTACATCTGGTGCCTGCGTTACGTGCGCGACCATGAACAGGCCCTGGATATGGCTCAGGAAGTCTTGATCAGCGCCTACCGGAACCTGGGTTCGTTCGGCGGCAGAGCGCAGTTTGGTTCGTGGATCTTCTCCATCACGCGGAATCGCTGCCTCAGCGAACTGCGGCGGCCGTCACTGCTGATGGACGAAGAGGCCGACCCGGACCAGCAGGTCGCGCACCAGGTCCCGGCAGACCGGAATCTCGAGAACCGGCTGGCCGAAGAAGAACTGCTGGAGCTGATCCGCCTCAGCCTGGACCCGGTCGAACAACAGGCCCTGTGGCTGCGGTGTTTCGAGAAGATGTCGGTGGATGAAATCACGAAGCTGCTGGCCATCACCGAGGCCTCGGGCGCACGCGGCGTCCTGCAGCGGGCCCGGCGCAAACTGCGGGCAGCCCTGGCCGAAGAGAATGATACCGAAGGTGGAACGAAACAATGACGCCGAAGATGGAGCGATACAATGAGTGACCAGTGCCTGAACCCCGAGGAACTGGCTGATTTCTCTGGCGAGGACCCGAGGCGAGCCCACGTGGACGATTGTCCCCGCTGCCAGGCAGTCATGAAGTCGTTCACCGCGTTCATGGATCCGGCCGATGTTCCCGAAGGCGCCGACCTGGCCGATGCCCATGCGCGTTTGTCGGCGGCCCTGGAGCGGGAAATCGGATCCGGCGAGCCCATTGGTTCCCAAGATTCCGGCGGCTCCAAAACCCAGGTGATTCGCCCGTCGGCTTCCTTCTGGAACCCGTTTCGAGTGCGGACGCTCGCCGCGGCGGCGGCCGTGGTGATCGTGGCGGTCGGGTTGTCGGTCACGCGTTTCGGTCCGGAAGCTCC
>DAOWLV010000327.1 GCA_030643455.1 Candidatus Krumholzibacteriia bacterium
ATCGCTGGGGCTGTTATCGGGGTGCCGCTGATCATCGCCTCGCACCGTTTCATCGAAGGAATCAACCGTTTCGACCTGTTCCGGCAAACCGGCACCGAGGACGAATTGCAGGCCGGGTTCTACGAACTGGGCCGCAGTTTCCGTATCCTGAAGATCCTGACGATCATCTATCTGGTCCTGATCCTCCTGTGGATCGCGTTCATGTTCCTGATGGGCGGGCTGAGTCTGATGGCGGGCCTGATGGACTCCTGATAGTTCACATCATTCCCGGAAGGTGATGGTCCCGACTCCGCTCCAGGGGATGTAGCGGGGTGCATCTGCTCCGTGCTCGAACACCAGGACACCGGCGTGTTTTTCGCCGGTGTCATGGCTTCCGCCCAGATCCAGGGTGCGGCCGGTCAGCAGGCTCACCCGGCAGGTCAGGTCGCCTTTTTTCTCGATGGAATTGATCAGGCCGAAGGGGATGTCGTATTCGAGGTCCCTTTGCGCGCCGTTGAACACGTCGCGTGTCCAGGCTTCGTCCAGATCATAGACGATTCGCCCAGACCAGGTTTCCCCCTCCGCGCCGGTGACCGTTCCGGTCAGGGGTTGGATTTCCGGAAAATCCATCCTCCCTGTGCCGCTGCCGTGGCCTTCGATGAAGGTGAGGGAGACAAAACGTTTCCAGGCAATCGTCACCCTGCCCCACGGGGTTTTCAATCATGATACCCCGGTTGCCCCGGGCCACGTCGTTGGAGCCGCTCATGGTGAACGCAGTACCGTCCTTGAGCACGATATCGGATGAGTTTTCCCGGTTCCTGGTGATGGATCGAATATCCCCCATGGGAATTTCCCGCTCGTCACCGTCGAGGATGTCGATCGATGTGCACTCCGACTGGTCCCACTGGATGAATCCCTCGAATGTTCCCTCGGTGGTTTCGACTTCACCGTACAGGCGCCGGGCGTAGGGGATCGCCCCTGCCGGGGCAGCGGAGAATTCGATTCCGGCCAGGTCGTCCCAGTCCACTTCCACCGGATCGTCCCCCGCAGGATAGACCAGCAGATCGGAGGTGACGTCGTTGGAATACCCGTGCACCGGTACCAGGGCTCCGTCGCGGGTCAGGAGGGTCACATCCTCTTCATCATCCACCTCGATCCCGTCCAGATAACCGAACTGGCAGATGAAGAGCCGAGACAGATGGGGTCCGTTCTTGTTGTGCAGCGTCCACATGAGCCGATCGAACATTCCATGGCTCTCGAAATAGCGCCGCCGGCGCTCTGCCTGCAGTTCATCCAGATCCACGTGTTCGAGCCAGGGGAGTTCGTTCTGACGGGAGTGAAAGAGGTCATCCCAGAATGCCTCTTCACCTACCCAGCGCAGGAACCCCTCGTGCTTCTCGCCCGATTGCAGGATCACCCTTCCGTAGATGAAACCGGTGTTGTCACCGGCAGCCTGGGGGGAAACCGCGGAGGGCGCATCGGCCCCGCCAAGGAACGCAAAAATCAACGCCAGCAAGGCATGAACAAAGCCGGACATGGGGATCCTTTCGGGATGGGCGGGAATCAGGATTATTTCAAAGGACGCAAGGCCGGCAAAAAAAGTTTCAATCCAACGCCCGGCCCAGGTGGTGCAACTGCAGCACCGCGGCGGCGGCCTTGGCGTCTTCGACGGCCCGGTGGGCGGTGAAGCGGTCGGCAAGATCCATCTTTTCCAGGATCGAATTCAGGGTCAGCCCACTGGTGCGGTGGTTGTTGGTCGCCAGCCAGGCCGTTGCGACCGCCCTCAGATCGAAGGCGCCTCCGGCGATGTGGGTGCGGTAGTCCAGCCCGTAACGGGCGCATTCCTTTCGCAAGAGCGGGATGTCGTAATAGGCGCCGAAAGCAGCGATGATGGCCTTGTTCCGCGGACCGTACCATTCAAGGAAACGCCCCCCGACCGCCCCGAATGTGTCCTTGTCCTTCACCATGTCCGGGCTGATACCGGTGATCTCGGTAATGAAGGGCACGATGGGGTAGTCCTCGGGCCGGACCAGTTCGCTGAAGGTTTCGACAATCTCCAGGCTGCGCCGGTCGAGCCGCACGGCCCCGATCTCGATGATGCTGCTGCGTTCGATGGTGTTGTTGCCCTGGTCCTCGGAGGGACAGGTGGCTTCCAGATCGATCACCACGATGTCGGTCGAGTAGCGCATACGGTCAGCTTTCCGGTGGCGGTGGTCAGGACGAGGGCAAATCCGCAGGGAAGTGAGATCACTTCCCACTTCTACCCGAGGCTAACATAGGCCGGAGACTACATCCACGGGTATCAGGCTGTCCTGATTGGCGGGACACGGTCGTTACTGGTGCTGAGCAGGGTGAAGGGTTATTTAGAATCCATTATCAAAAAACATTCCTTTTTGTCCAAAACTGGAGAGAAAAAGCACAAAATTTTTTAAATCCGATATTTTTCATACCAAAGGGTGACATTCTTCCATCTTTTTACTAGGATAAATATCAGTGGGGTGGGGGAAGATCGACTCGGCTCCTGGAGTACAATTCTATCCAGGGGTATCTGCTCGTCAAATCTCATGTTTCCGCCAGCCTGATATGTCTCAATCAAACACCCTACCGAGGAGGGAATCCATGCGTTTTTCCAAGGTAATCCTGACTGTGTTCTGTATCGCCCTTGTTCCCATGGTCGCCAGCGCCGTGATGATCAACGAGATCCGGATCGACCAGAGCGGCGCGGACAACGACGAGTACTTCGAGCTCGCCGGCACGCCCGGGCACAGCCTCGAAGGTCTAACCTACATCGTCATCGGCGACGGCACCGGCGGCAGCGGCGTCATTGAAAGCGTTACCGACCTGACGGGCCTGGTGATTGCAGCCGACGGTTTTTTCCTGGCTGTGGAAAGCACCTGGACCGACAGCTGCGGTGATGCCCCGGATCTGGTCGCCACACTGGGTTTCGAGAACAGCGACAACGTGACCCACATGCTGGTGTCGGATTTCACTGGCGCCTTAGGTGACGATGTCGACACCGATGACGACGGAATCATCGAAAATCCTCCCTGGAGTGCCGTTGTTGACTGCTTGGGTATTGTCGAGACCGAGGGCTCCGGCGAGCTGGTTTACTGCGACACCACCATCGGCCCGGACGGCACCTTCGTGCCCGGCCACGTACTTGTTTGCGAGGGTCTGTGGATCATCGGTGACTTCACTCTCTGTGTTTACGATACACCGGGTATGGATAACACGAGCGCGTGCGTTGTCGGTAACGAAGAGACCTCTTTCGGCAGCCTGAAGTCCCTGTACCGGTAATACGTTTACCTCAGGGATCCATTTCAGCCCCGTCTCCTTCCGGAGGCGGGGCGTTTTTTTTTGTTTGGGATAATGTTTGGGTCAATGATTGGGGGTCAATGGTTGGGGTTTACTTGATTCCTCTCAGGTGCCACAGTGACAAGACGATTCAATGGATGCCGGGTGCGGGGATGGCCGCGGCCGGAAACCTCCTGAAATGGGATTCCCGGGGACGGTCTTGTCATGAAAAAATTGCCCAGAAAACTGGTTTGGACGCTGGGGATCATCCTCGGGGTGATCCTCGTGGCGGTGATCGGCCTCAGGCTGTTCTTCCCGGCCGAGAAGGTCAAGGAAATGGCCGTGAACATGGCCAGCGAGAAGCTGGGCCGGGAAATTTCCGTTGTGGATGTGGGTCTGTCTTTCGCTGGTGGACTGGGAGTCCAACTCGAGGGAGTCGAGATAGCGAATCCTCCCGGTTTTCCAGGTGAACCTCTCCTGTTTGCCAATAGTATCGATTTGAAGCTCCAGCTTTCCCCGCTGATGCGAAAGGAAGTCCAGGTCAACCGGCTGGTCATCGAACGGCCTCGCGTGCGGCTGGTCCAGAAGTCCGACGGCACCAATAATTTCACCTTCGAAATGCCGGAAACATCCGGGGATCCCGACGGGGGGCCGGAGTCTGGAGATCCGGGTGCCCAGGCTGATGTCGCAGTCAGTTTCGAACGAATGGAGATCCGTGACGGGCTTCTGGTCTACCTTGACGAAACAACAGGCCAAAAAATTGATCTGGCCGGACTGAATCTGGCGGCGGGTTTGACGAATCCGCAGCCGGGCGTGTTCCGCTCAGCGGGCCGGCTAGAGGTGGACAGTCTTCTGGTGACCGGGGAGCAGCCCCTGCCGGCGTTGGCCGCAAAGTTGGACTACGATCTTTCTTTCGATGCCGACCGTCAGGTCGTCGATCTGACCCAGGGGGATCTGGAGATAAACGGCCTTCCTATCAGTTTTACTGGCAATTTGACCACCCTGCCGGACAGCCTG
>DAOWLV010000273.1 GCA_030643455.1 Candidatus Krumholzibacteriia bacterium
ACCGATGTCTTCGCTCGTGACCGGACCGGCGGATGCGTCGGTCTTCAGGTCCACGACCAGGAGCAGTGCCATTGTTTCAATCACGGGCGGATCCTTGATCAGCTAAAAGATATGTCTCCAATACGCGGGATGTTGTTGGCGATCCTGGCCGCCCTGATCGTCGTCGTGGGAACAGGTCTGATCGGACCTACGGAATGGAACTGGATCCGGTTGACGATCATGGCCCTGACGATCATATCCCTGTTGATTGTCGGTACGGTCCCGGAACACTTCCTGGAGCATCACCTGTGGGATCATGTAGCCAGGCAGCACTTGCCCCGGATTTTCGTCTGGACCTTCGGGACTCTCCTGCTCATGCACATCCTGATCGAATACCTGCATCTGGAGGGGTTGATCCGCGAAAGTCTTTGGGTCGTCCTGGTGATCGCATGTCTGGTAGGCCTGATACCCGAATCGGGACCCCATCTGGTTTTCTTGACACTCTATGTCCAGGGCTCGGTGCCATTGAGCATTCTGTTGGCCAGTTCGATCGTCCAGGACGGCCACGGCATGTTGCCCCTGTTGGCGCACTCGAGGCGGGATTTCGTCCAGATAAAGCTGATCAATTTGGTGGTCGGCCTGGGTGTTGGGGCGTTGGCTCTCTCGTTGGGACACTGACGCGTAGTCCATTCCGGATCCTGTCCGGGGCCCAGCCGCCAGAAGAAGGGAAGATGGAATGATTGCTTACGGACCTGTGCCTTCACGACGCCTGGGCAGAAGTCTGGGCGTCAACAACATTCCGCCGAAAACGTGTACCTATGCTTGTGTCTATTGCCAGGTCGGTCACACGCATGACATGCAGATCGAGCGGCGGGAGTTCTATCGCCCCGAGGACGTTGCCCGCGAAGTCGGTGACCGACTGGAAGAGGTCCGGGGGGTGGGCGATCCCATCGACTTTTTGAGTTTCGTGCCAGACGGCGAACCGACATTGGATGTGAACCTGGGCCGGGAAATCGAACTTTTACGGACTTCCGGATTGCCCATCGCGGTGATCACGAACTCTTCACTCCTGAGTTTACCGGATGTCAGGAAGGAGTTGGCGACGGCCGACTGGGTGTCCCTGAAGGTGGACTCGGTAAACGAGGATGTCTGGCGCCGGCTGAACCATCCCCACAAAGCATTGAATCTTTCCGATATTCTGGAGGGTATGATGACATTCCGGAACATGTTCTCCGGGACCCTCGTGACCGAAACGATGATTGTGGCCGGAGTGAACGACACGGAGCAACATGCCGTGGACACGGCAGCTTTCCTTTCTCGGCTCAAACCCGACAAAGCCTACCTTGCCGTTCCGACGAGGCCGCCCGTCCAGGAATGGGTCCGCCCCCCGGACAGTGAGGCGATGGTGCGTAACCATGAAGCTTTCGCGAAACAGGTAGGTATCGTGGAATTCCTGATGGGATACGAAGGCGATGACTTCTCGGCCGCCGGCAAACCAAGGGAGAACCTGTTGGGAATTACCGCTGTCCATCCGATGCGCGACCAGGCGGTGGCCGAACTGTTGGACAGGGCAGGAGCGTCATGGTCCGTTGTTGAGGAACTGATGCGTGACGGCAGTCTGCGTGAAGTCGACTACGCCGGGCATAGATACTATTTGCGCAGGCCGCGATGGAATTGAGGCCTCCGGGAAACAGCAACGTGAGGTTCAACTTCATTTGTGGCTTGCTGCACGGCGTATTCTACCGGGCGGGAATGGCTTTTTCCGAACCCACAAGCGTTTTGCCCGTGTTCCTGAGCCACTTCACCGGATCACTTACCATGATCGGTGTTTTTTCCGCCCTGATACAGGGCGGTGGCATGCTGCCCCTTCTTTTCGTGGCGAACCGTCCGGAAAGGGTCCGTAGGAAAAAACCTGTCCTGGTGGCTGCCATCTGGGTTCGGGCGGCGGCATGGGGAATTCTCGGCATTCTGGTGTTTTTCTGGCGGGACGGCGACACCACGCTGGTATTGATGGCCCTGCTGACACTGTTGTTCATTTTTTCGTTTGCCGGTGGTGTGGCGAGCATTCCCTTCAACGATCTCTGGGCCAAAGCGCTGCCGGCCACCATGCGGGGCCGGTTTTTCGGCCACCGCCAACTGTGGGGTGGGGTGATGGCCCTTGGCGCGGCTTATGTCGTGAAGCGCGTGTTGGGTAATCCGGAACTCGTTTTCCCCAACAACTACGGACTGCTTTTTCTGCTTTCCTTCGCTTTCCTCGTGATTTCCTATATCGCCTTGAGCAGCGTCCGCGAACCCGAGGGTGACATCATTGATGTACACCGGAAACTGTCCACCTTTCTGGGTCAATCCCTGCGTATGGTCAGGGAAGACCGAAATTTCGGCCGGTTTCTCCTGAGTCGCATGACCATCGGCTTCACTGCTTTCGCCCTGCCATTTTATGTTCTATACGGGAAACAGGAACTGCAGATGCCGGCCGAAAGGATCGGCTTGCTGATCGCATCCCAGGTGGCTGGATCGATACTGTCCAACATCGTATGGGCCGAACTCAGCGATCGTGTGGGCAATCGGATCGTCATCATGCTGACCGGGTTGATTTCGGTGTTGATCCCGGTGTTGACCTTGATTTCCATGCGCTTCTTCGGCTCGACGTTGTTGGTTGTCGTATTCGCGCTGATCGGTGTCCAGATCAGCGGCACCGGAATCGGATTCAAAAACTATCTGCTGGAAATCGCCCCTGCCCCGTTGCGACCTGCCTATATCGCCGTTGCCGGTACCTTGGCCGGATTCTTGTTTATCCTGCCCGTCGCCGGTGGATTCGTCGTCGACCTGTGGGGATATCAGGCGGCGTTTGCGGCAACCGCGGTCGTGATGGCGGTCGGATTGGGATTTTCCTGGACCTTGAAGTGCGTCAGGACGTCCGCAAAGGCGGACGAGACAGGAGGCGACCATGCTGGATCTTCGTAACCCCTATATCTTTGCTCCAATCAAGACGGGCTATTCCGATGGCGACGGGCGAGTAACCTCGCACCACCTCGCCTATTATCGGAAACGGTCCCGCCATGTGGGCGCCGTGACCCCGGAGCCGTTCTATCTCGATGCGAGGTTGCGTGAACTTCCCACCCAGATGGGAATCGACGAGGAAAGCAAGATTCCGGGTCTCAAAAGCCTGGTTGATGAGATCCACGCCGGCGGGGCAGCCGCCATCGCCCATCTGAATCATGCGGGTCGTATGGCCAATCCGAAAATCCCCGGAAACGTATTCTTCTCATCCACGAATCGAGCCTGCGAGGCCGGTGGAGCCCAACCGACAAGAATGGGAAAATCGGAGATGGACGAGGTCGTGGATCTTTTCGTGGCCGCCGCACGGATCGCCGTCACCTCGGGGTTCGACGCCCTGGAGCTGCAACTCGGCCATGGATACCTGCTGGCCCAATTCCTCTCACCCATGGTCAACGATCGTAACGACGATTTTGGAGGGGACTTCACGGGCAGATCCCGCTTCCCCTTGCGAGTGTTGGACGCCGTACGCGACGCGGTGGATCTGCCGTTGCTGGTCCGTATCAGCGGAGCGGAAATGGTCTCTGGCGGAATTGAAATCGAAGAAGCTGTTGCCCTGGCGCACGAATTGAAATCCCGTGAAGTCGCGGCCGTACATGTCTCGGCCGGCACCGTTTGCAATACCCCACCCTGGTTCTTTCAACACATGTTTGTTCCGATCGGGAAGACATGGGACATGGCTGAAAGGATCCATCATGAGACGGGAGTCACGGTCGTGGCGGTCGGCAGGATCAGCGATACAGCCATGGCGAAAAAACTCGAGAAACGGTTTGCGGGTGGGTTCCTGGCCGTGGGACGAGCGCTAGTTGCTGATCCGGATTTCGTGGGCAAGGTATTGGGTCTGGTCGAGGGTCCGGTGCGGCCTTGCCTGGCCTGTGCAGAGGGATGTCTCGGGGGCATCAAATCCGGCCACGGATTGCAATGTCTTGTTAACCCTGATGTCGGGCGCGAATTGCTGATGGTCGAACCTGCGGAAACCGGACGCAGGGTCGCCGTGGTCGGAGGTGGATTAACCGGGATGCAGGCGGCCATCACATTGTTCGACCGCGGTCACGAGGTCGACCTTTTCGAAGCCGAACAACTGGGTGGCCAGTTCAACCTTGCCCCGCTGACCCCGCACAAGCATTCCATGGACCAGCTTGTCCCCTACTTTCTTGAAGAGTTGGAGCTTCGGAACATCCGCATTATCCAGAAACGCGCTGTGGCCGACCATGTCCTTGACTACGATGCCGTGGTTGTGGCGACGGGATCGCGCCCCCGGGTGCCGCCAATTCCGGGCCTGGAGGAATATCGCTGGGCCGATATCCTGGCTGACGAGGAACTGCCCAAGGACCAGCATGTCCTCATCCTCGGGGGAGGATTGATTGGAGTGGATGTGGCCACGGCGCTTATTCCGGCTGGCAACAGGGTCACCATCGTCAAGCGCACCACCGATTTCGGAGAGGACATGGAACTGATCGCCAAGAAGTTGTCCCTCAAGATCATGACGGACAGCGGCGTCAGATTCAGTGACCGTACCCATGTTCAACGTGTCGATGGTCGCACGGTCCACGCCTGGCGCGAAGAACAACCGGTTGTTTTTGAAGAAGTCGATCTGATCGTGGTCACGACCGGGATGGCAAGTGTCGATGACCTGGCTCGCGAACTGGATGGCGCGGTGCCGATCTGGTTGGTCGGTGATGCAAAGCGGGTAGGCAACGCCCAGGACGCGATAGCGGATGCCTACCTCACTTGCCGTGAAATCTAGTTCAGTCTATTCGTCGACATCACCACCGCCGCCGGTATTTATGGCCTCGAACAACTCGAAGGCAAAGCGGATGTCTCCCTGGCGATTCTTGTCCTTCGCCTCCTCACCCGCCGCAAGAAGGGATTCACCCCAGGAGACGAGAACTCCCACCAGATCGGCTTGTTCGGTGATTCCGAGTCCGGCCACGAAGTTCAGCTGGGTTACCAGCAATTCCCTGAACAGGC
>DAOWLV010000465.1 GCA_030643455.1 Candidatus Krumholzibacteriia bacterium
CCCCAGACAAAGCGCCTTGCCGGTTTCCTTCAGCCGCAGGGCCCCCACCAGACCATGGGCCTTGTGGCAGCCGAGGCAATCATCCTTGGCAAAGGGTTTGTGCTGTTTGGAGCCGGAAAATTCCCCCTTGTCGTGGCATTCCTTGCATTCCCCTTTTTTGGAGAACCGTTTGCCTTTCTTGATCTGGGCATCCGCGGCAGACGAGGCCAGAACCATCAGACCGGCCAGCGAGATTACCAACAGGATACGTTTCATGATCAATCTCCTGCCTCGCCGGAAAGGATGTAGGCTTCGATCTTCTTGTCGAACTTCCGGATGTCTGAGTGTTCCTTGAGCAGATTCAGGTGCTCGTCAAGCAGGGCGTTGAACTTCCTCTGGTAGATGACCTTGCGGATTTCCATCTCTACAGATTCCATGGGCGGAATCGTGCCGGGTTGGACGGAAACGAGCTTGAAGACCATCCATCCCATGGGCATCTCGACGGCCTGGCTGCTGTCACCCGGCTTCATGTTGGCCAGCTGATCGCGGAAGGGTTTCGAGAGCTGGTCCTTCTTGATGAACCGGGATTTGCCAAGTGTCGCTTCCTGACCGGGATTGTATTCCGCGAAAATGAAACCAAAATCGGCGCCTTCGGCCAGCCGCTTGGCGGCATCTTCCGCCTTGGCCTGATCATCGATGATGAGGATATCGAGGCGCACTTCCTCGGGACCCCTGAATTTTTCCTTGTTCTCTTCGTAGAATTCATCGAATTCCGATCGCTTGAATTTGATCCGCGAAGCCACGGTATCGGCCAGGTAGGTTTCGATGAGAGCCTGCTCAAGATCCTTGGCCACCAGTGCCTCGACGGCCGGATCCTCGAAATAACCCTGGGCCCGGGCAGCCTCGGCCAGCACCAGTTGCGACGTGGTCTTGCGCCGGGCCTTGTTCAGGTTTTCGCTGAAAGGCGCAAGAGCGTTCTGCATGACCTCGCGGGAAATCGTCTTGCGGAGTTCAGTGCCGGTGACGATGCCGCCCCCGGATACCTGGATGACGGGCGTCGAGTCTTCCCGGAGGAACTCCCCCGTCAAGACCACGGAGGAATCAGCAATGATGGCGGCCATACCTGCCATGCTTTCCTCGATTTCCATGGTGGCAATCAGATCATCCACGAACTGGTCCCAGAGCTGCTGGTTGGTGAGAGCGAGTACATCCGGAGTAATCTGTTTTTCGAAGCGGGAAAACGCGGAGTGATCCACTGGGATCCGTTGCTCCACACGAACGAAGGAGAAGGCATCGTTGTAGGGAAAGATCCCGGAATACTCTCCTACTTCCAGGGTGGCAACCTGGTCGCGGATCCTGTTCTCCAGATCGGCCCAGTACAGGAGGTTGTAGAGACCTCCTTTTGCTTTCTTGGTGTCGAGCGACAGTTCCCGCGCCAGGGAATCCATGTCGGCGCCGCCCATGACGGCCAGTCTGAGGTCCGCGGCTTCCTGCCAGGTGCGCACCGAAATCCGCCTGACCTGGATCTGCCAGTAATAACGTTCGAAGTAGGCCATAACCGAATCGGGCGGCGGGGAGGCCGGCAGGGTCAGGTTGCCTTTGACATAGACGCGGATGGCGTAGGATCGCCTCCGGTCCTCCATCAGGGCGAGCAGTTCGGGTTCCTCGTCCATGCCGGCCGCCAGGGCATCCTGGATGATGAGGATATCGTTGGTACGCTTGGTCAACAGGCGGTCCACGATCCCGGACCCCTCGGCCTCCATGTCAAATGACCGGTGTGCACCCATGATCATCTCATCAAGGTCACCGGCGGTGATGGGATCCCCATTGACCAGGACCAGGGTATCGACCGGGGCGGAAGCGCAAATGGCCGGTGAAGCCATTCCACAAACCAGAAGGCCCACGGTCAGAAGAAAAACGGCGTGAACGGTAATGGAGGGCTTGGCGGGCGACCTCTTGCCGTGGAAAAACTCAAGGGCTCTGGTTTCCATAAAGGATGTCCTCTCGATTGTTTGCGGCCAAATCATCCAGAAAGTCCTGTAACACCTTGTTAGCCAGGGGCACGAGGGCATGGATTCTGCCGCCCTGGAACATCCCTTCCCCATCGTCGCCCGCACCCTGAAGCTCTTCCATCATGTAGAGATTGCCGTCCACAGGCGACATGACCCTGATCCCCAGGGCGATTCCCGGCACCGTTTGGGTCGACGTCCCACGAGCGGCATCGAATTTTTCCACCGTGCCGGTAACAACCCGGCAGGCGTCGAAACTGGCCAGGATCGACCCGGCGCTTTTTTGGTCCACCCCGCCCCGGTTGATGATTTCCAACGCCAGGCCCAATTCCCGCACAAATCCCGGTTCCACAACGAAATACCCCTGCGCCAGAAGGCGGGAAAGGACAATGTTCGTCATGATATCCCCGGCATTGGGGGTGCCGGAATAATTGTCGAAGGGAACCAGGGCCACCTGGAAACAACCCCGGTAGGACAGGCGTGGAACATTGTACTCGGGCACCGGGAGCAGGGCGTCGACGGCCCTTTGCATGGCCAAATCCGACAACTCCTCGATGGAAGTGATCCGTCCCAATCCCAGCGCCTGTGTGAAATCGGCGCCGGTCAAGCCCACACTTACCGCGCTGACCAGGGTCATGTACTCC
>DAOWLV010000038.1 GCA_030643455.1 Candidatus Krumholzibacteriia bacterium
ACCGGAATTGGGCTCAGGAGCTTCATTGGAACTTACTCCCCACAGATGCACCGATCCGTCGGCTTTCAGGCCCACGCTCTGATCCTCGAACGCAGCAATGGCTACCCAGTTTTCATTGGGTTCAGGCGGTATGTGTGCATCAAACCAGCCAAACCCCCAACCGATGATGGTGCCGTCTTCCTTCAGACCCAGACTGTAGAGGTTGCCAGCGGCGACGGCTGAAAAACCACTGTTATTCGGGGGCGGGACCCCTTGGCCGTAGTCGTTCTGCCCCCAGGCGACGATGGTTCCGGATTCCGTGACAGCAAGGCTGTGAGAAAAACCGGATGCGATATCCACGAACGCTTCCGCAGCCACTGGGACCTCGCATTGGCCACTACTGTTTCTTCCCCAGGACAATAGGGAACCGTCCGCCTTCAGCGCCAAATTATTATCGCCGCTGGAAGAAATCTTCACCACATCGGCGATCACGGAGGGCGGAGGTATGACATGATCACCCCAAACCTCCACAGTGCCGCCAGCAAAGGAAAAAGCCGGAAGTACCAAAAAACCAAGGGATATCCCCGACAAAATATTTTTCCGGATGGATTTCATTTCAGACTCCTTCAACCTCAAATGAATTTTCACAATCACTTTGCATTATAGCAAACAATTTCCCTCTTGAATAGGGGTTCTCCCACCTCTTACTACTGCAATCTGGCCAAGGCCGTTCCTGTGCAGTGACGGTTGGTGGGTTGGTTTGTGGGGCGTGTGGAGGTTCCCTGAGCCATGGATGGCGGAAGGCACCGAAACCCGAAAGAGGCCGTGACAGGATGTCACGGCCCCTAGTCCCCACAAACCAACCCACCAACCGTCACTCCACCGTAACGGCCTTGGCCAGATTCCGAGGCTGATCAACGTCTTCCCCACGAATAACCGCGATGTGGTAAGCAAAAAGCTGCAATGGAATCACCGACAGAAGCGGGGTCCAGAAATTCATTGTCTCCGGAATGGTGATCACGTGATCGCTCAGCGCGGCGATCTCGGTGTCGCCTTCGGTGACGATGCTGATGATCTTGCCGTCCCGCGCGCGCACTTCCTGCACGTTGCCGACGATCTTGTCATAGCTGCCGTCCTTGGTGGCGATCACCACCACGGGCATGTCCGGATCGATCAGGGCGATGGGACCGTGCTTCATCTCCGCGGCGGGATAACCCTCGGCGTGGATGTAGCTGATCTCCTTCAGCTTCAGGGCTCCCTCCAGCGCGATGGGGAAGTTTACCCCACGTCCCAGGTACAGGCAGTTCTTGTGGCCGGCGTATACCTCGGCGATCTGCTTGATGGCATCGGACTGATCCAGCACCTTCTGCACGAGATCCGGCAGCTTGACCAGTTCCTGCAGCATCTGGGTCCCCCGGTCGGCGCTCAGGTGTGTGCGCCGGCCGAACAGGATGGCCATCAGCGCCAGGATCGTGACCTGGCTGGTGAAGGCCTTCGTAGAGGCAACCCCGATCTCGGGGCCGGCATGGATGTAGACACCGCACTCGCTCTCCCTGGCAATGGTGGAGCCCACCGTATTGGTGATGCCCAGCACCTTGGCTCCCTTGCGCTTGGCTTCGCGCATGGCTTCCAGAGTGTCGATGGTCTCGCCGCTCTGGCTGATCACCAGGCACAGCGTTCCAGGTTCGATGATCGGAGAGCGGTAACGGAACTCGGAGGCGTACTCCACCTCCACGGGAATATGTGCGTATTCCTCCAGCAGGTACTCACCCACCAGGCCCGCGTGCCAGGAGGTTCCACAAGCCAGGATGATGATGCGCCGGATGTTGCGAAGCTCCCAGTCGGTGAGCTCGATGCCACCCAGTTTCACGTCCCCGGTACCGGGCAGAATCCGGCCGCGGAATGAGTCCCGGATCGTCTGGGGCTGCTCAAAGATCTCCTTGAGCATGAAGTGCTCGTAGCCGCCCTTCTGGATCTGGTCCAGGTCCCAGGTGATCTCCTGGATCTCCTTGGTGATCTCCTCGTTGTCAATGGTCGTGGTATGGATGCCCTCGGGCCGCAGGGTCACCATCTCCCCGTCGTCGAGGTAAATGACCTGGCGGGTGTGGCCCATCATCGCGGCCACGTCGCTGGCCAGGTAGTTCACACCCTCGCCTACCCCCACGACCAGTGGGCTGCCACGCCGGGCGCCGATGATCAGGTCGGGTTCGTCGAGGTGGGTCACCGCAATCCCGAAAGCGCCGTCGACAACACCCAGAGCCAGTTGCACGGCCTTGACCAGGTCGCCGTCGTAAAAATCCTCGATCAGGTGGGCCAGGACTTCGGTGTCGGTCTGGGATACGAACTCATGTCCCTTGTTGGTCAGCTGGATTTTCAAGGCTTTTTGGTTTTCGATGATGCCGTTGTGAACCAGGGCGACCTTCCCCGAAACGTGGGGATGGGCGTTGATCTGGTTGGGGGCGCCATGGGTCGCCCAGCGGGTGTGGGCGATCCCGCAGGTTCCCTTGAGCTCATCCCAGTTGAGGGCGGCCTCCAGGTTGACGATCTTGCCCTTCTCTTTCACCAGTTGCTGACCGTCGGGGGTCATGATGACCATTCCGGCGCTGTCGTATCCCCGGTATTCCAGTCGTTTGAGACCTTCGAGCAGGATCGAGGCTGCATTCGGGCTTCCCACGACTCCAACTATTCCGCACATCGGCTAATCCTCCATGTTTCAGGCGCAGTTCGGCATAGTTCAGGCGCAAAAAACAGATCCGGGTCAAAAAATCAAAATTTCCCTGCACATGATAAACCCGTACCGGGAAAAAGTCACCGCCCGATCTTCCGGGACATATCACTGGGCCTTGCGGACCCTGTTGATGAGTTCGACGGCGGATGCCTCGTCTTTAGCTTCGGCGATGATGCGCACCACCGGTTCGGTATTGGAGGGGCGCACGTGCACCCAGGCGTCGGGACCGATCCACTTCAGGCCGTCGCGGTCATCGATCCGGCCTTCTCCCAGCCCGGCCAACAGGCGGGCGAGATCGTCGCCGGCGACCAGATCGTCACTGTCCACCTTGGTCTTGACCATGGCCACCGGCGGAAGCGCATCGGCCATCTCCGCCAACGAAAGGCCGCTTTCGGCAAGAGCCTGCAGGATCATCACGATGCCCACCAGGGCATCCCGGCCGGCGTGGATGGTGGGATAAATGACGCCTCCGTTCCCTTCGCCGCCGAGGATGCAGTCGTGGTCGAGAATCGCCTCCACGACGTTGGCCTCCCCCACCGGAGTCCGGTGCACGATCTGGTCGTGGCCCGCGGCGACCTTTTCGACAAGACCGGTCGTGGACAGGTTCACCGCCATCGGACCGGGCGTTTTTCCCAGCAGAAAATCCGCGGCCAGCACCAGCGTCATCTCCTCGCTCAGCGCCCTGCCTGCGCCATCGACCAGGGCCAGACGATCCACATCCGGATCGACGGCGAAACCGAGGTCGGCGCCCTGGGCGCGAACTTCGGCGCACAGGTCCCCGAGATTGGCGGGCGTCGGTTCGGGGTCATGGGGAAACCGGCCAGACATTTCACAGAAGAGCGGCGTGCAGCGGACCCCGAGGGTTTCCAGAAGGGCCGGGACGATGCTGCCGCCGGCCCCCTCTACCGCATCGACCACCGCGTGCAGGTTCCGGCTGCGGATCCGGTCCACATCCAGCCAGGGCACGGCGCAGATGGCATCGAGGTGCTGGCGATCGGAGCCGGTGCGGAGGCTGACCTTGCCCAGTTTGTCGAACGCCACGTGCCCGGATCCATCCTCGTACTTCTGGCGCAGTTCACGATTCTCGGCTGCCGTCAGGAACAGCCCGCTGCCGGACAGGAACTTCAAGGCGTTCCACTGCTGGGGATTGTGACTTGCGGTGATGATCACTCCGCCGACGGCATTGCTCTGCTGCACCGCGATTTCGGTGGTCGGTGTCGTGGCGATACCGATATCCCACACATCGTGCCCCGTCGAGGCCAGGGTCGCGGCAACTGCATCCAGGACCATGGGGCCGCTGATTCGACTGTCACGGCCCACAACGACAGGACCCTCGGGCAGCCAGGCCCCGAAGGCGGAGGTCCAGCGGGCGACCGTGACGGCGTCGAGACCGTCCCCGATCACTCCCCTGATCCCGGAAATACTGACTCGCAAAGGCATTCTGGATTCCTTTCCACACGGTTCACGCGGCACACCTTGGAGTGTGTCGAACGGCCATCCTAGCTTCCGAACCCCCCACAATAAAGCAAAAAAAAACCGCGCAACCGCGGGCTTTTCGAAAATCGGAGGATAAATGGAGCTGGTGTGCGGACTCGAACCGCAGACCTGCTCATTACGAGTGAGCTGCTCTACCAGCTGAGCTACACCAGCTCCTGGAAATTTACCGGTCAACAGTGGTGCCTGGGGGCGGAATCGAACCACCGACACCATGATTTTCAGTCATGTGCTCTACCAACTGAGCTACCCAGGCTCCAAACTGTTTCCGCTTTAGCGGGAAGGGAATAAAACACCGCAGGGAATCGATTGTCAAGCCGCCGGGGGGATTTCTCAACCCTGCGGCAGGATCAGCCGCGGGGCCGTGGCGAGGGAATCATCGCCAGGCGGGTCAGCTGGCAGCTTTTTCGGTCAACTCGGTGATCGTATTGACAACATCTTCAAGTTCAAAGGGCTTGTAAATACAGGCATCAGCCCTGGACCAGGTGGCGATGAATTTTTCGCGGTCGTGGGAATCCACCTTCCGGGCCGTCAGAAGCATGATCGGGAAGGATTTGGCCTCCGGATCGTTTTCCATCCATTCCTTGAGCATGCGGCTGACTTCGTAACCGTTGCAACCGGGCAGCATGACGTCGAGGATCATGAAATCCGGGGGCATGCGTTTGGCCTTGTCCAGCCCTTCAAGACCGTCCAGTGCGGTGGCAACCTCGTAGCCCCTCTTCTCCAGGCTGTACTCGAGGGTTTCCAGGATATCCGGTTCGTCATCCACCACGAGAATCCGTAACGCGCGGTCCATCATCTATCCTCCGTTGCATCGTGACTGGGCCACAAGACCAATACTCACCATTTATTCGGCCCGACGGGGCCCGGGTTGACCATTGTTTCCTGTTGGATCCCAACCGGCCCGGTGACGCCCAGATCTTCCCCGGGTTCGCCAGCCAGGTATTCCCAGCGGGTTGCCTCCAGCCCACCACCGGTGCGGGCGGCGAAAAGTGTCCAGCGCCGGCTCCAGTTCACCGGGTCCAGGACGGTGGTCATCCAGAGGCCCGGGGCCGGTTCCCATGCCGTGGCGAAATCCGACGGTTCCCTGTCGAAATATCCCTCCAGGTTCAGCCCGGCGGAGGATGTCCCACCGTTGCCCCGCCGAAGATCAAGCACGCCTACCAGGGGTTTGACTCCATGATCCGAGCCCTGGGCCAGGGCCTCGGCCAGCTGATCCACAGTGCTCTGAAATTGTTCCGAATCAGGGTCCCGGGGCAGCTTGAGCCAGACGGTGGTGCCCCGTCCCGGCAAGCTGATAAGCCGGACCTGGCCTCCCAGGGATTCGGCTAACCGTCGGGTGATCGAAAGCCCCAGTCCGGTCCCCGCGGTTTTGGCGCCCAGGGTAGATCCGCCTCGGTTGAAAGGTTCGAAAACCCTTCTTTGAACAGCGGGACTCAGGCCCGGGCCATTGTCCTGGACGATGAGGCTGAAGTTGGCCAGCGGCAGGCCGCAGTGTCGAGCCAGTCTGCCCACCAGACTCCTCGGGTATCCATCATGTGATTCCAGCCAGACGCGCACCAGACCGCCGGCTGGCTCGGTGTACTTCACGGCGTTGCCCAGCACGTTGTCCAGCATGCGGACCACCAGGTCGGGATCCATGTGGGCGGGAAAACTTTCCGGCAATCCCGAATCATCAATCTCGAGGTTGCGACTGGCCGCGGTCACTTTGTGCAGACGGACGGTCTCCTGGAGGACCGGGCCCAGATCAACCTCCTGGCGCCGCTCGGGACTCGATCCCATCGGCAACCGGGAGGCATTCAGCATGTCCTGGATCATCCGGTCCAAACGGTCGGTGTTGCGCCGGGCCATGCCCAGGAATCGCCGCTGATCGGGCGTGAGATCCCCCGCCTCCCCGCTCAGAACCAGATTCAGGCAGGATAGCAGGGAGGAAAGAGGGGAACGGAGGTCATGGGCCAGGGAACGGACCGTTTCGGTGGAAGCGGCAGCCGCCGTTACCGAACCGGGTATCTTATGGTCAATGTTCCTGGCAACGGCTGGCAATTTTTCCCCTTTCAGGCGTCCCGGATCCGGACCCCTATCCCCTATATGCCTGCAATACTTAGAGTTAATTAACAACCCGAGGATTGCAGGACTCTGCCGTCAGGGGAATTTGCAAGGGATATGCCAAGGCGGTCCCGGTGGGGGCGTCAAGAGGCGCCGGCCAGCTTCCGGGCCAGGTATTGACCGGTGAGGGAGGACTTGTCCCGGGCGACCTCCTCGACAGTGCCCTGGGTGACCACGCGTCCGCCATGGCGGCCGCCCCCCGGACCCAGATCCAGGACCCAGTCCGCCTGGCTGATGAGATCCAGATTGTGTTCGATCACCAGCACGGAGTGCTCGCGATCCACCAGCTCATGCAGGACCTTGACCAGGGCACGCACATCCTCGGCGTGAAGCCCGGTGGTGGGTTCGTCAGCAGATACAGGTTGTGTTTTCCGGATGGCATGGCCAGTTCCCGGGCCACCTTGAGGCGCTGGCTTTCCCCGCCGGAAAGGGTCGGGGCCGGTTGTCCGAGGGTCAGGTAACCCAACCCCACCTTTTTCAGCAGCCACAGGCGTTGGCTCACCGCTGCCACGTCCCCGAAGAACCCCAGCGAGTCATCCACAGTCATTTCCAGAATCTGGGCGATGTTCAATCCCTTGTAACGGATCTCCAGGGTGCTGGAGTTGAAGCGTTTGCCGCGGCAATCCTCGCAGGGTACGGTGATGTCGGCCATGAACTGCATCTCCACCCGATGGTAGCCCATGCCCTGGCAATTGGTACACCGCCCACCGGCGGTGTTGAAACTGAAACGCCCCGGCGCGTAACCGCGGGCGAGCGATTCCTTGACCCCGGCGAACAGGTCCCGGATCGGGGCGAGAACCTGGAGGTAGGTCGCCGGGTTCGACCGGCTGGTCTTGCCGATGGGAGACTGGTCCACCCGCACGACCTTGCCCACGCCGTGGCTGCCGTGGATCGAGGTGAAGGGAAAAGCACGGCCCGTGCCACCGGCGACCCGGGCGGTCAGCCCATCGTAGAGACATCCGTTCATGAAACTGCTCTTGCCCGAGCCCGAAATCCCGGTCAAGGCGACAAAACGGCGCAGCGGAATCTTGATCTCGATATCCCGCAGATTGTGAAGACGCGCGCCCTTCACGGTCAACCAGCGGTCGGCCTTGCCCTTGCGTTGCCCCGCCTGGCGCAACTGGACCTGGCCGCGCAAGTGGCGGGCAGTCAACGTGTCTCCGTCTTCAAGCAGGTCGGCCAGGAGGCCCTGGTAGACAACTTCTCCCCCACCGGTGCCGGCCCCGGGCCCCAGTTCCACGAAATACTCGGCGGCCCTCAGCACGGCCAGATCGTGTTCGACAACCACCACCGTATTGCCCCCGGTCACGAGGTCGTCGAGGGTCTCGATGAGACGATCCACATCACCGGAATGCAGGCCGCAGGTTGGCTCGTCCAGGACGTAGAGGGTGTCGACCAGCCGCGCTCCCAGGGCATTGGCCAGATGGATCCGCTGGGCCTCGCCACCGGACAGGGTCCGGGTCAGGCGGTCCAGGGTCAGGTAACCCAGCCCGACGCGGTTCAGAAACCGCAACCGGTGGAGGATTTCATCCCGCACCTCGCCGGCCACCGCCAGCGCGGTCGCTGACAGCCGGATTTTCTCCACCTTGCCCAGTGCGTCCTCGACCGACAGTGCCCCGACAACACCCAGGTCCATGCCCTGCACCTTGACCGCCATGGCTTCCGGACGAAGCCGGCTGCCGCCGCAGGCACGGCACAGGGTGTCCCCCATGTAACGCCGGGTGAAGAATCGATGGTGTCCCTTGTTCATCTCCTTGCGCATTTTTTCCAGGAAGGGAATGATCCCCTGGTAGGTCTTGTCGCCCCCTTCGATGATCAACAGCTGCTGCCGACGGGTCAACTTGTGGAAGGGCTTGTCCGAGGGAATTTTTTTGCGGGCGCAGAAACGGAGCAGACCGGTGAAATTACGGGAAAAGCTTTCCGTACTCCAGGGTTTGACCACCCCGTCGCGCACGGTCAGGCCGGGATCCGGGATGATCTTTTCCTCGTCGAATTCCAGCCGGTTGCCGAATCCCTTGCAGGCCGGACAGGCGCCTTCCGGGGAATTGAAGGAAAACAGCCGGGCCGTCGGTTCGGGGAAGATGCGGCTGCAGCCGTTACAGCGCAGATCATTGGAAAATTCCGTGCGCCAGGCTCCGTCCAGGTCCCGCACAACGGCCATTCCGCCCGTCTGGCCGAATGACATTTCGACAGCCTCGATGAAACGTGAACGGATCCTGGCCGTCAATTTCAGACGATCCACCACCACGTCGATCGTGGTCTCGGTCTCCGGGAGGGGAAAATCTTTCACTTCCGGTTCATCCAACCTGACGACCGCCCCGTTCAGCACGGCCCTCTGGAAACCCTGGGCCAGAAGCGGTTCCCACCAGCCTTCCGCCGAACCTTCCCCCGAGAGAGTGAGCGGATAGCAGACCAGCACCAGGTCCCCTTCGGATTGATCCTTGCGAATGGCGCGCCAGACCGTTTCGGGGGATTCCCGATCCACCGGGACCTCGCAATCGGGGCAGATCACCTTGCCGACCCGGGCCCAGAATATCCTCAGGTAGTCATTGATCTCCGTGACCGTGCCCACGGTGCTGCGGCCGCTGGTCACCGCGTTGCGCTGTTCGATGGCAATGGCGGGACTGATCCCGTCGATCCAGTCGACATCCGGTTTGGGAAGCCGGGCCAGGAACTGGCGGGCGTAGGTGGACAATGATTCCACGTAACACCTCTGGCCCTCGGCGTAGAGGGTGTCGAACACGAGGGATGACTTCCCGGACCCGGACACGCCCGAGACGGAGGTCATCACCCCGCGGGGAAAATCGACGTCGACGTTGCGCAGATTGTGCTGGCGCGCGCCCTTGATGCGGATCCACTCGTTCAAGCTTTTGGCTCCATCCGGCTCCGGGAAAATGGAAATTTTGCAGTGAAACACGATAACAGAGGTTTGCCGAACGGACAATGTGAATTAATTTGGCTGAATCTGTCATCCGGTTCCAGATTGTCCTGAAAGGATTCCCATGCCCAACCACTTCGAGGAACTACTGGCAACCATCAGTACCCTGCGCGCGCCAGGCGGGTGCCCCTGGGACCAGAAACAGACCATCCATGACGCCGCCCGCTACCTCATGGACGAGGCCGCGGAACTTGTCGACGCCACCGGGGCCGAAGATACTCCCGGAACCCGCGAAGAACTGGCCGACCTGCTTTTCATGACCTGCTTCTGCACGGAAATCCTGGGCGAATCCGAACAGGTGACGATGCAGGACATCGCCCGCGAGGGAAACGCCAAACTCATCCGCCGCCATCCCCACGTCTTCGGCGACACCGAGGCTCGAACCACCGGAGAAAGCCAGGAACAATGGAACGCCATCAAACGGGAGGAAAAACGGGCCAAGGGAATCGACCCCGACAAGGAATCCGCCCTGAAGGACATGCCCTCTTCCACCGCCCCATTACACCAGGCCTACACCTACCAGGACGATGCCGCCGATTGTGGTTTCGACTGGCCTGAAATCGAGGGCGTCTGGGCAAAGTTCAACGAGGAGCTGACCGAATTCAAGGATGCCATCGAAGATGGCGACCCGAAAGCCATCCAGCACGAACTGGGCGATCTCTTGTTCTCGATAGTAAATCTGGCCCGATGGCACAAAATCCAACCAGATATAGCGTTAAGAAAGGCCAACACTCGTTTCCGCTCTCGTTTCCACCTGGTAGAAGAAGACTTCAAGACCCGTGGTGCCGATATGAAGGAAGCTGGTATCGAAGCTCTGGAGGCTTCCTGGCAGGAGGCGAAGAGGCGGTTGTCCTGATCGTTACCTGCGTTGGTGCGTCCCAACCCTGACCTTCGTCCACCGGGACAATTGGAAAAGTCCTCGGGCTGGAAAATCTCTTCCCAAAGGGTGGAGCGGTACGGGCCCTGCGGATAATTCCAATTGTCCCGGTGGACGAAGGTCAGGGCTGGGAGGAACCAACGTAGGGATCAATCAGGACATCCGTCATCATCCTCGAAACCATCGTAATCCTCCGGATCATCGGGACACTCATCCTCCAGGTCGGGAATACCATCCAGGTCGTTATCCAGTTCGGGACAACCGTCATCGTCCTCGAAACCATCGATGTCCTCGGGCTCATCGGGACAGAGGTCGTTGTCATCTTCTACGCCATCGCCATCGGCATCGCGGAAATCATCCGGACAGCCGTCGTCATCGTTGTGGCCATCGATATCCTCGGGTTCATCGGGGCAAAGGTCCCGGCGGTCGGGGATCCCGTCCTGGTCGTTGTCCCGGTCGGGAATTCCGTCCTCATCCATGAAACCGTCATAGTCCTCGGGCTCGTCGGGGGCGCCATCGTGCACATCGGGGATCCCGTCCATGTCGTTGTCGTATTCCGGGCATCCGTCATCATCATACCACCCGTCATGGTCCTCGGGTTCGTCCGGGCACCTGTCCTTCCTGTCGACGATCCCGTCTCCGTCCCGGTCACTGCCGCCGATGGAAAACTGTCGCGACGCCGCCACGCTCATCAGCCAGTCGGGATAGGCGGGAAACCAGTCGGTGGATTCGTCGTCGTTGGCCAGGCTCACCAGGTAGTTGCCGTGCAGGGCCCACCCTTCGACAACCCCCCAGCGCAGTCCGGCCCCGAGCAGACGCAGATGTTCCCCCGCCGAAACGGTGTTGTTGTTGCCCGGAAACTTTTCCTGGCTGTACTCGAGCCAGAGACTGGTAGTGCCCTTGCGGAATTCCACCGCACCGGCGTAGGTAATCGCATCGTTCCGGCTGGTTCCCCCGGCAATTTCGGCGGACTGGTAGCGGGGCGGCCAGGGTTGAAAGCTTTCCTGCCCCGTGCCGTAGCCGGTATCCTCGGCCTTGTTCCACCGGTACCAGGCGTTCAGATGCAGGCGCATTTCGGGAACCTGTTCGTCGGTCCAGAAACGGAAGGTCAGGGCACCTCCGGCATGAGGTGAATACACTCCCTCGGCCAGGCCCAGTTCCTCGTCACCCACCGGTATGTTGCCCCCTGCTATCAGGGCGGCGTGAAGGAAACCGTCCTGGAGCGGTTGGCCAAGTGTGATCTGCCAGCTGCCGTCACCCAGGCCGGAACCCGTCTCCGGGATGTGGGAAGCTCCCTCGGTCCACGTCCGCCAGGGTACCTCCGCCCACACATTCAACCAGGACCACATGGCCAGTTCGGTCTGCAGGAAGGCGTCTTTCTGGTTCACCCGGTAAAGGAGGCCGTCCAGGAGATGAACCGTGTTGTAGGTCCGCAATCCCAGGCCCACGCTCCACAATCCGTTGGCGGGTATGACCGCCGATGTCACCCGGGTCAGGCGGACCGAATCCTGATGGTTGGAAAGGGGAACTCCCACCGGGTCGGCGGACACCGGGGGCTGCAACTCCGATTGGGCCATGGCACAGAACGAAAAACAAATGATCAGGACTGCCGGCAACAGGATTTTCAACCGCCAGCCTCGCCCCCGTCATCATCCTGCGGATCTTCGGCGGCGGATTCATCCTCGGCATCGGTTTCATCTCCACTGGCAGCCGACTTCTTCATCTCATCCATGTAGTTGAGTTGAAGGTCCATCACCGCGCCATCGATCATCTTCAGCAATTCCTCGGGCGTGTCCGTGCGGCACTTGACCTTGAGCATGTCGAGGATGTCGATCGAGCTCTTGGCATGTTCCAGATCCATTTCGATTTCCCCGGTCACAGGGTTCTGGATCTTGCCCATCTGTTGCATGGCGGCCGCCTGGAGGCTGAATACCAGTCCCGCCAGGACGTGATCGTGCTTGCTCATCTCGTTGCTGCCCATGGTAAACCTCTCGTGTAGGGTACTGTCCGGAAGTTCATTCCCCATCCTCTGGCGGATCGAACTCGTCCTGGATCGAGCCAACGACGGTCTCGATCAGGTCTTCAAGCGTGATCATCCCCCGCGGGTTCCCGTTCCCGTCCACGACCACGGCGAG
>DAOWLV010000376.1 GCA_030643455.1 Candidatus Krumholzibacteriia bacterium
CCCGCCGGAGCGGTCGACAGTGAAAACACGGGAGCCGGATTACCGCTCGCCTCCACGTCGTACTCGTAGGGCTGGCCAATCGTTCCCGCCGTCACGGGAACCGATGTGATCACCGGCGCCGACGGCAACGGCAGACCTGGTGACCCTGCTGCGAAGTTCTGGGCGATCTCCGCACTCGACAGGGCACGGTCGAAAACCGCCACCAGGAAGTAGACACCCAGCCACGGCCGGTCCTCACTCAGTTCGTTCCCCAGGGCAAGCGGGTAGCCGGCATCCCAGTTCGCACAGGTGCCGCCGGTAAATCCCGACCGCGCCAGACCACCGTCCAGGTAGATCGTCACCGAGCCCGAAGAATCCCGCGTGTACACGACGTGTGTCAGGTCGGTCGTCAAGGAGCCTGCGGGCGTCGAGGTCTCCGGCGTCCCGTTGTCATCCGTCGCGGTGGTCCGAAGTCGTACGACGTACCGGTCGTCGCCCCCGTTGTGGACTCCCTGACCAAGCGTGAAGTTGCGGGTTTCCAGACCCCCGGAACACGTCACCATCCGCGCCGGACCGTTCTGGGCCACACTGCTGGGCGCCAGCCATGCCTCTACCGTGATCTCGTTCGTGCCGGTCACCGCCTCGATTACCTTGGTCGCCGGACCGACCGACCGTACGATGGTCGCGGTGTCCAGGGAAAGACCGCCCCCGGTCAGCCACGTCACCGAGCCGGGATCCCCGATCTCCAGATCCAGGGGAGAACCCACACCCGACACATCAGGCACAATGTCGCCCTCTCCAGGGGCGAAATCGTACAGCACAACCAGGCCGTCGGTTATCCTTGGCGGCCCTCCGTAGGAGGATTCGAACTGCCTGTCCAGGGCCAGAGAGGCCGGGGAGCTCATCAAAAAAGCAACGAGGAGGATGCCTGAAGAAAGGACACCGGTGCGTATGGTTCTGGGCATATTTCCGTGCTCCTGATATTGGAGGATAAAAAGCTTCCCGGATTAAAAAATTTCGAGGATCCGGGCAAGCCTGGCAGGGAATGATCCGAAATTCCCTTTGGCACGAAAATCCTTTGGGCCCGCGCATTTAAGAGATCTTGAGTCTACTATGGATCACACTTTTTGTCCAGATAATTACCCGGCTACCGCGGCACCGCAATGAAGACGCTCTGCCGCTGCCGGGGTTTGTACACCCTCATGAAAACCGGGCGGTCGGTATTCTTGCCCCAGGGCCTTCTGGTATCCCACCAGGGTCGTCACCGGCTCCTTGCCCACTTCCAGGATGATGTCCCCGGCGGAAAGGCCCTCACCGGCCGCGTTGCTGGTCTGCTCCACACCGGTGACCAGCAGGCCCTCGATATCCTCGGGCAGGGTATCCATCGTGGCCCTCATACGCGCGGTCATCTCACGTACCGTCACACCCTCGAGGGTTTCATCCTCGTCGGGGTCCGCGGGTGTACTCGCCTCGGCCACCTGTTCGGGGTCGGGGAATTTCTCCAGCTTGACCACCACGTTCTTTTCCTTGCCATCGCGCACGATGGCCAGATCCACTTTTTGACCCACCTCCGACAGGCTGATCACGTTGCGCAGCATGCTGGGATTCCTGATCTCGCGGCCGTCGACGCTCAGGATGATGTCCCCGTCCTTCAGGCCCGCCCGTTCGGCCGGCGTATCGGCGTTGACCTGGGTGATCAACACGCCGCGGGGACTGTCCATGCCGTAGTAGTCGGCCAAGGATTGATCCACCGGTTGGGGCAGGACACCCAGATAGGCCCGCTGCACGGTTCCGGTTTCCTTGAGCGAGGCGACGATTTTCATGGCCATGCTCGTGGGAATGGCGAAACCGATACCCTGGCTGCCGCCGCTGCGGCTCATCATGGCGGCATTCATGCCCACCAGTTCGCCCTGCATGTTCACCAGGGCGCCGCCACTGTTGCCCGGGTTGATCGCCGCGTCCGTCTGGATCAGGTCCGAGTAGTCCATCAGACCGATGTTCCGGCCCAGGGCGCTGACGATGCCCAGGGTCACCGTCTGGCCCACGCCGAACGGGTTGCCGATGGCCATGACCTGGTCGCCCACCCTCATCCTGTTGCTATCGCCGATCTGGATGAAAGGCAGACCCTCGGCGGCGATCTTGATCAGGGCCACGTCCGTGGGCGGATCGGTGCCGATGATCTCGGCCTCGTATTCCTTTTCACCCACGAAAGTCACGTGGATCTTGCTGGCGTTCTCGACCACGTGGTTGTTGGTCAGGATGTAGCCGTCGGACGAGATAATGATACCCGACCCGAGGGAATGCTCCATCCGCTCCGGGTTGTTGTGCACGTCGTCGTCCGGCATGTTGAAGAACCGCCGAAACATGGGGTCATCCATGAAGGGATGCTGGGCACTTCTGTCCACCATCTTGTCGGTGGAGATGTTGACCACCGCGGGCATCGTCTTTTCGGCCACGTCGGCGTAGGAGCGCAGTTGACCTTCCACCGGACCCTGGGCCATGACCGTGGGCGCGGAAATGGTGATGACCAACACGGCGGCGATCCAGGCCAGATTGCCGCGACCGTTGACGAACTTGCGCATGGGGTTCCTCCCTGTCCGGGCGCCGGCCCGGGTTTTGATATCGAAGCGCGGAATCGATTGCTTGGCGATCTTCAAACCTTTATCAGGTCATAAGTTTCCACAAAAAAGACCGGCCCGCCACCTGGGCGAGCCGTTTCCGGGATTTTCGGACCTGTGCCGGGCGCCAGAAAAATCGCCTGACAGCCTTCTAGCCGTCGTCGCCGATGGCTTCGACGGGGCACTCCTCCAGGGCGTCCTGGCAGGCCTGAACCTCATCTTCACTTTCGGGCTGCTTGTGGACGTAGCTGTAGCCTTCGTCTTCGTTGCGCTCGAAGTTGTCCGGGGCCGTCTGCCGGCACAGATCGCAGTCGATGCAGTTCGTATCCACGAACCAGGCACCGTCGACGTTGTCTTCCACTTTATCGGTATTGTCAGCCATGGTATTCCTCCTGGCGATGATGGGGACAAGGGCAGGACCCGGCAATTGGCATCCACATGGACCCTAGATATACCAGACAGGGCCCTGCGCCAAGTATTTTCCGGATAATTGCCAGCCTATTTGTTTTTGAAGGGCAAAAATGTCATGAAATCCGCGTGATGGACCACGTAGGCCTCCGCAGTCCGTTTGACCATGTCGCCTTCTCCGGCATGGGCGGCGATGATGTGGCACACGTTTTCGGGAACTCCGGCCTCCATAGCCAGGGCCACGCCCGTGAACGGGTGGCGCAGGTACCTCCCCGTTTCGCTCTTGCAGGACTTCCCATCCTTGATGTCGTATTCCAGCAGTTTGCCCACATCAGCAAGGATGGCCCCCGCGACGGTCACGTCCGTGTCGGTGGGCAGATCATCGCCGAAGAAGCTGTCCATCAATTCGGCCGATTTACGCGCGATGTGAACCACGCAGCGCTTGTGGGCCATGAAGGAGACCTTGAGATCCGGCACCAGAAGCGTGAAGGGGATGGTGTTGAGATCCTCGACC